>CBIHPB010000010.1:0-23461 GCA_966211485.1 uncultured Bdellovibrio sp. | reverse complement strand
CGGCTGTTCCGCCAAATGCAATCGGCGGTTCTGTGACTTGCGCGCCGGCTGCCAACCGCGTGACCAGTGTGGCTTGCACGGCTGCAGAGGCTGCGGCCGGATGCTCGTCTGTGACAACGCCAGAAACTTTGGGGTATAAAGCGGCTGTCGATGTGGCCAACATCAGCGCGACTTCGGGATGCACGGACTATGTGAATGCTCAGTCGGACAATCGCACCGATGCGGGCCATCCGGTCAGCTGCACATTGAAGAATGAAAATCGCATCGTCAGCGCGACTCGTACTTTTGCTCAGGTCAGCAACAACTCTTTGAATGTAGGCGATGCCTGCGGATCGACGGCGACGGCGTTCTATGCATCGATGTCATCTGCAGATAAAGCTCTGCTGGGTGTGAGTGGTGCGAATTCAGACTGCAAAATCGGCAAAATCAACAATGGCTCGGCTGTTGTGCGAAGCCTGACCGGCGGCTCATGTGCCGATCAGCTGGCGGCAGATTGCTCGGCCATCAACTATCGCAGCTGCACGACCACCGCAAGTGGTGGAACTTTCACGGCTTCGTTCTCGGCGCCAGCGGCTTTCAGCAAAATCAGAATGAAAGATATCAGCTGCGCTTCCAAGTGTAAGGATCTGCCGGCCGGTGCTTGTGAGGCGTCGTCTGGAATGGACATCACGTTTGCGCAATTCCTTTCCAGCAAACTGGGTGATGCCAACAAGGAAATCCAGTGCGGATCTTCCGCTTCGGCTGAAGTCGCGGCCATCAGCACAATCACAGCTCGTCCGGTCAGCCAGATGGCTTCCTTCTGCCCAGCGGCTGGTGACGGAACCAAGCGCTACTTCATCGCAACAAGTGCGGCTTACCGGGCCGAGGCCTATGTGGATGAGTTCGTGGCAGGAAATTCAGAGGCGGGGAATACTCCACGCATGGATCTGATCCAGTTCATCAAGCAACGCATTCAAGAGAGCAATCTGAATGTGAACCTGACGGTCTTTATCCGCCGCTCTTCGGATCCAGATGGTGTTGGCACAGGGATCAACTACAAAGGTGTGGACTACGAAAAATTAGTCAGCGAACTGACCAAGCCAGATCCATCCACCGGACGTTCGGTGGCCAGCGGTCAGGTGTACAGTGTTCTGGCGCCAAGCTATTCAGAGGCTTTGACCAGCCTGAGCGCGGTTTTGAAATCAAAACTGATTCGCTCGTTCACGGTCTCGGCTTTGAAGTCTTATCAAGTGATCACCGGCGTTCAGATCCAGGCGCCAAGCGGGACAGTGAAAGTTCTGGCGATTGGCGAGTGGTCGCAGTCGGGACAGACGATCACGATCGCCAATGGCATTGATATCAACGAAGGTGATAAAATCACGATTCAGTATCAGAACGACGACGGTTACATCAAAGCGCAGCTGAAGAAGGTTTTTGTCTTGAGTGGGATGCGCCCAGATCAGATCATCAAGTCGGTCGAGCATCTGAAAATCAGTGGCGAGCGCGTCTTCCTGACGCCGGACCAGTATTTGAAGGACGGCAATAAGATCGTGATCGATCCAAAGCTTGTCATCAATGGTGGCGACCGCTTTGTGATCAAGTTTAAAAACGACGTGGCTGAAGACTAAGGCAGCCCCAAACAAAGCCAGGGCCTGCTTCAGAGGCCCTTTAAACGATCGGGAAGGCCCTTCAGGGGCCTTTCGTCGTTCTAGACAACGATGAGCATTGCTTGTAAATGAAAGTCATGTCCAGCCACCTTTTCAAAGTCCTGTATCAAGATGAGAATCTGATCGCGATCAATAAGCCCGCTGGCTATCACGTGCATCCGCCCGAGTACCGGCCCGAGAAAGTACCCCGGCACAAAATCATCCTGCACCAGCTGCGCGATCAAGTGGGCCAGCGCCTGCATCCCTTGCATCGCCTGGACGTGGCCACCAGCGGAGTCCTGGTCTTTGCGCTGAACCCCGAGGCTGCAAGCGGCCTGGGCGGCAAATTCCAGCGCCAGGAGATCGATAAGACCTACTGGGCTGTGATTCGTGGCTACGTGCCGGATGAAGGTGTGATTGATCGCGAGCTAGAAAGTGATTCCAGCGGCTTGATGGTGCCGGCCTCGACCCGGTTTCGCACGCTGCAGAGGCTCGAGATCCCAGAGGCGGTGGGACTGAAACATTCAAGCGCTCGCTATTCATGGGTGCAAGTGAAGCCCGAGACGGGGCGCTTTCACCAAATCCGCCGGCATATGAACCGCATTTCGCATCCGGTGATTGGCGACAGCGATCACGGGGATTCCCGCCACAACCGATTTTTCCGCGAGAAGCTAGGAATTTCAGGTCTGTGTTTAAGGGCCATGGAAATGCGATTTTCCTGGAACGAAAAAGAATATGTCTTTTCGGCGGGTCCTTCCGAGCAGTGGAAGCAGATCGAGAATTTGTTTTTGAAAAACCTGGCGGGGAGCAATCAGGCAGTCAGCCAGCCCATTGTCATTCAGCCAGATGAACTTAAGCCCACTTCTTAAAAGACTGATTGTGGCGCAGGTGTGATTCCAAAGTCAGAAATAGATCTTGAATATTAAACGGCTTGTGAATCAGGGTGGCGGCACCCTTGATCCGAGCCTGCTCTTCGTTGATGTCAGCAAATCCAGTGGCCAAAAAAAATGGCGGATCGGTCGGGTGCTGCTTGCGGACTTTTTCCAAAAGACGAATGCCATCGCAGTTCGGCATGCGCATATCCGAGATAATCATATCTGGATGGAAAGTTTTTAATAGCTCTATTGCCTGGTTGCCATCACCAGCGGCAACGACTTGGCAGCCTTGCTCTTCAAATACCATGATCAAAATTTCGCGCAAATCGGGCTCGTCCTCGACGACCAGGATTTTCAGTTCGTTCCATTTCACGCGGGTGTTGGTATGGTGCTTTGAATTGAGCTCGCTCATACAGGACTTTTCGGAATTCTCTCACTCGGAAAACAGGGCAGTTTCTAACTTCACGAATTCTTTGTCCCGAACTGAGCCGAACAAAGCAAAGCTTTACACTTGAGTAGAAATCTTCACGAAACCGCTAGTTTGCTTTCTGGCATATTCTTTAGATTCGCTCGGAATTTGCTAGTGCCATCAAGGTTTCATAGACCTCGAAAAGTTTCTTGGACGCGGGTTTTAGATTTTCAAACCAGTCCTTGTGAGCCTGATCATCCGAACCATCGGTGATATATTTCAGAGCCGTCAGCCCCACGCCCAGCTTTCGGCAGACCTTGGCGATGGCGTAAGCTTCCATGTCGACCAGATCACAGTCCACTTTCGGAGGTCCCACTTCAAAGCGGTCGCCGGTTCCACAAATTCCACGCGGCAGATCCAGCCACGTCGGCATCTCGATTTTTCCGGCAATCTCATCCATCGGTGTTTCGCCCATCGGAAATCCTAAAGGCGAAAGATCCATATCACGCTGAATGAAGCCATGGCATTCAATCAATGAATGCGTAGCAAATCTGTGGCTGCCAGCCGTTCCCAGATTTAAAATATGCTTGCAGCCTGTTTTCAAAATCACTTCCGTGGTCTTGAAAGCGGCATTCACTTTTCCAATGCCACAGTAATGGATCGGAATGTCTTTGTGATCGAACAGTCCCTGTGTTTCCACCGGAAGGGCGACGATGATCTGCACATCATTTCTGTGAAGGTGTTTCATCTAATACTGCACCAACGAGAAAATCGGCTGTCCGCGGAATTTCATTTGATTGAGGAAAGTGAGATCAATCAGTACGCCAACTTGCTCGACATGGTAGCCGGCCTTTTCGCAAATGTTGATACTGGCCTGCAAAGTTCCGCCGGTTGCCAACACGTCATCCAAAACCATCACGCGTCCCTGGCCTGGGGACATTTCCAAAGTCGCTTTGCCGTATTCCAGACTGTAACTTTCAGCGATCACAGGTGGTGGAAGCTTTCCCGCTTTTCGCAAAGGGATAAATCCTTTGCCATGATGGGCAGACAGAAGGCTTGCCAAAATAAATCCACGGGATTCGACACCAACGAAGGCATCGATTTTTCCCAGATCCACGGATTTGCCGAATTCCTGAGCCACGAATTTCAGGGCCTCCGGATTTTTCAGAAGTGGAGAAATATCACGAAAAAGAATTCCCTTTTGGGGGAAATCGGGGATATCACGGATGAAAGATTTAAGATTCATAGGTGCCTGAAAGCTAATGGAGCAGACGGGCCGCTGTAAAGGGAATTCGATGGCAACTGTCGTGCGAAAAAAAATTTGTGTCTACTGCGGATCGCGATTTGGCAATGCCCCCAAATACGAGCAAATGGCAAAGGATCTAGGAAGGCGCTTGGTCGAAGAAAACATCGATCTCGTCTACGGCGGCGGCAAAGTGGGCCTGATGGGAGTCGTCTCGAAAACCGTCATGCAACAGGGCGGGCAGGTCTTCGGCGTGATTCCCGATGGCTTATTTGGGAAAGAAGTGGCCGACACTGATATCACGGATCTGCAAGTCGTCGGTTCCATGCATGAGCGCAAAGCTTTGATGGAAAAGTTGTCTGATGGTTTTGTCGCTTTGCCTGGTGGTTGGGGAACTTTGGACGAGTTTTTTGAAATCCTAACGTGGGCGCAGATTGGGATCCATCAGAAGCCGATTGTGCTGCTGAATCTGGATGGATTTTTCGAGCCGCTGGTAGCGCAGATTCAGTTGATGGTGCGGGAGGGATTTGTGGATCCGAAGTGCCTGCCGCTGATGAAAGTTGTCGCCTCGATCGAGGATGCGTTGACGCTTTTGAAGTATGATCATTCCTAATGTGCAATTCCAAGAAGCGCCAAAATTTGACCCAGTGTCAGGTTCCCAGTCAGTCGAGCGAGCTAAAACTGCATTAGTCTTGAGGAAAATTCGGCCCGGATTTCGAATGGCAGCACCCTGGAAAATAAAAATCTAGGAGTGATCAATGAAAGCCATATTATTTGCTTTAGCGATGGGACTAGCTGGTTCGGCGTTTGCTGAAACCACCAACTGCGGTCAAGCGAACAACGAAGTTCAATTTGCGAACTGCCTTGGGAATCTGACCAACTCGATGTTGGTTCAAGCCTCTTCAAAAGACGGCTACTTTGGAAAACGATTCTCGGATCTTTCCCAGCGTTTGGGCCTGACTCATGAAGCAACTCCCATGAACGAAGCCTTTATCGTTCGCGTTTTGTCTCGCGGCGATTCGGATATCTCGGAAGGCAAATCGTGCTTCCCATCTTTCCGACAAGGTGATGTGTCTGGCAATACGCTTCTGGCGAAACGCTTTATGAATCAGATGGGCCATTTGGTTGGTTTTTTGTCTGATTTCCATTTGGATCAATACGGTCGCACGACAAGCTTGCTTTTCCAAGTTCGTGAAGTCCGCGTTTGCGATATTTCTCAGAACAACGATCGCCGTATGATCTTCCGTAACAAAATGTTGCGCTTTGGATTTGATCGCAAAGAGACAATGGCTTCCAATGCGATCTACAGAAAATGGCAGTCGGGCGATCCGCTTCGCGCCTTTGATAAAGGTTATTTTGACTGGTGTGGAATGGATCTCGCCGTTTGCAGCGAAGACATTCCAGTGCCATTCGTCGGAACTCATCGTGAAATCAAAGTTTTCAAGCACGAGCAAGGCGGAATCCGTGGCGTGATTTGGGACCGCGTTGTTGATAATTTGTGGATCGTTCTGGATCCAACTGGTCGCGAGCGCGTCACTTTGGCGGGCCATATTTTCAATGGTGAGCTGACTGATTTCGTTCGTCGCATGAAGATGATGTCTCGTAAGATGACGTCAAATGATCTTTTCGATCAGCTTCACTCGATCGCAACCAGTGGCGGCTTCCCACAGAAACATTTGGCGTATCTGGTAAGCCTGCAAAACAATCCAGCAGCCCTTCAATCTATTCACGACACGCTGGTGACTCGTTTGGCGGATTCTGGAAACATGTTCAAGCTGATCGAAAATGCGGCTTTGAACGCCAATGTTTCAGGACCAGATGGTATTTGCAGCTCGACTTTGCTGTCGATGCGCCGAATCCAGGGTGCGATCAACGTGTCGAACCAACATAACATCAACGTTTACACGGGCTCACAGCCCGTCGCCCCTTGGAATGAATTGTTTAAGATGACTCGCGAGCAAGTTGCAGCCAGCGGTCAGAAAACGATCAAGGTCAAAATGAACAACACGCCTGTGACGACCATGACTTCAATGGGAACTCACACGGCTGAGGTTTCTGAGGCTGAGATTTATGTTCCAGGTTGTGATCAGACGACGATCTTGGCTGATCAATCAACGGGTGGAATCAACGTTGCGACCAGCGATACTGTGAACGTCAAGTCTGATATCATCGCACGCGCGACCAGTGTGATTCAGAAGATGGATCCAACGATGCTCAAGCGTGCAAGCCTGTTCCAGGTTTTGGATACTCAGATCAACGATCCAACATTGGCTCGTAAGCCTTAATATTTATATTCAAATCGTGCTAACGATCGAAGGGCGGTCCGGAAAAAACGGATCGCCCTTTTACATTTTGGGCTGAAGCAAAAGATCTGTGGTCTCAGGGCCCGTGTAGTGAAGGGCTCCGTCTTTGTGGGCGAAGGGGACGACCGCGCAATTCGGAACAAAGAAGCCGTCTTTGATTTTCGATAGGTGATAGACCAGACTTCGGATCACGTAGCCGTGACTGACGAAGGCGAACGTCTCGTTCGGATGCCGTTTCAGAAAACTCAGCAGACAATTTTGAATGCGGTCCAGGACTTCACGTCGGGATTCGCCTTCAGGAAAGCGCATGTCGATGTTGTCGATATGATTTCGGCCCCAAGCTTCGCGAAAATCCGGGCCCAGTTTCGCTTGAACTTCGTCCCATGTGAGGCCTTCGCCGATTCCCAAATTCACTTCGCGCAAAAGTGGTGTGGTCTCAATTTGAGATCCGATAAAACTGGCTGTTTTCAGAGCGCGCTGAAGATCGCTGGACACGACCCTGGAAACATTCAAGGGGCGCAAAAGTGTAGGCAATTGCGAAGCCTGACTCAATCCAATTTCGTTTAGTGGGATATCGGTGTGTCCCTGCAATTTTTTAAGTTTAACGTTCCAGTCGGTTTCGCCGTGTCGGATTAGATAAAAGTTTTGCACTGAAATTGTAAATTGCAGGAGAGCTGGACCTACGTCAATAACTTCGACGAGTTTCTAGACGTTTGTTCCCGAGTTGAGCCGGAACAGGACTTACAGTTTTAAGAATCTTGCCGATCAGAGACAATAGAGAAAGGAGGCAAGTCATGCGTATCAAAAGCTTCGGCAATTTGATGAGCTTATGTGCAGTACTTTCTGCAATGGTATCGGCGCTTGTGCTCCCTTCTTTTGCATTCGCGAAATCCGAGCACGCTGCAAATCACACGCAAAATCAGACGGTCACTCACGTGGTCCAGGAAGACGAGACCGCTTGGTTCCTGGCCAGTGTTTATTATGGCAAGGGACAGGAATTTACGAAAATTCTGAAATCCAACAATTTGGTCCGGCCCGAGGATGTCAAAGTGGGCATGGAAATTCAGATCCAGAGCCCAAAGTTTTTCAAGGAACAAGCCGATTTCGCCACTCGCTACGCCAAACTTTGGGAAGCACGCCAAAAAGCTTTAGGTCTGAAAGTCGACAGTCATTTGCCGAAAACATTAGTTGTGATTCCGACCGAAACCATTCGCAGCCGGGACACATTAGAAAAACTGCCAGCCATCGAAGTCCGAGAATCGGGGAACCATGTCGAGTGATGAATTTCTGCCGATTCAAAGCTTGGATATCGAGGCTGACGCCAAGCTCAGCTTCAATCTCTATGTGAATCTGCCGCTCAATAAGAAATACATTCTCTACCGTAAGGCGGGAAGCCATATGGAGTCCTACCGGATGGAGAAGTTCACCGAGGGCAATGTCAGCAATTTCTTCATCGAGAAAAAAGACTACAATGAATTCGTGAAGTATGTCGCGCAACGAATCCGCACCCTGGTCGGAACCCACGATAGCACGGAAAATAAAAAGATGATGCAAGCGGCAGCCAAGGCCATCTTGTCATCAACGTTGGATCAGACAGATCCAGCCATCGCGCAGGCGATGATGAACAATTTGAATGACATCACCGGCACGATTATCGAAAGTACCTTGGAAAATGTGACCTTCGGAAATTCGGGTGCGCCGAAAAAACTCTTCAGCCGACTGGCTCTGCTGGCGGACAAGGGAAGTGATTTCCAAAAGCATCCCGTGAATGTGGCAAGCCTTGCGGTGTTGATCACATTCGGAATTGGTTATTCGCGCGAAAAGATCCTCACCGACGTGGCGATGGCCTCGCTGCTTCATGATGTGGGACTTTCAAAGCTTCCGCCAAAGGTGATTGCGCATGCTCATCATCCATTGAAGCTTGGTATTGCCGAGCGTGATTTGATCTACAAACATCCAGAGTTATCAGTGGAGCTTTTGGAAGAAAAAAACATTCCAGTCAGTGATTTGGCCAAGACCATCATCAAACAGCACCATGAAGAGTTCAATGGATCTGGTTATCCAAGCGGTCTTCGCGGTTACACGATCAACGAGCTTTCGCAGATCCTGCGAGTCGCCGATGAGGTCGATCAATTGTTTACTGAGTTCTACTCCAGCCCTGGAAATCTGAAGATCCGTGTGGCCGAATTGCTCCGTCGACTCGGTGAGCAAAAAGTCATCGAGCCATTGCTCCTCAGCCGTATCCGCCAAGTCCTCATTTAATCCCTCGCCAATTTGCTTTAATATTAAGCAAAACAACTCATAAATACTGGCTTTTATTGACAGAAAACTGCTCGGGCTGCGATATCCTTCTCACCACTTTTTTTATTGAAGGAAGACAGCATGAATTCATCGTCGTTTTTGATGTCGCCTGTGATCGCCGGAGTGATCGGTTTGATCGGGGCTTTGTTCTTTTATTTCCGAGTGAAGGCTCAGCCGGCTGGAAATGAAACCATGAATCGCATCGCACAGTACGTGCGTGAAGGTTCGATGGCATTCTTGGTTCGCGAGTACAAGGTTCTCGCTGTTTACGCCGTGGTGGTCGGAATCGCCTTGGCAGTGGGACTGGGGCCTTTAGCCGCTGTCTGCTTCTTGTTGGGAGCATTCTTGTCTTTGCTGGCAGGTTTCTTCGGTATGAAGGCTGCGACTTACGCCAACGTCCGCACAACTCAGGCGGCTTTCACTGGTATCAAAGCCAAAGCCCTGTTGGTTGCTTTGGACGGTGGAGCGGTGATGGGTCTGTCTGTTGCGGGCTTGGGTCTGATTGGTCTCGGCGCTTTGTTCTACATCTACAACGGCACGGATCAAATCGCGGTTGTGCTTCACTCGTTCGCAGTGGGCGCAAGCTCGATTGCACTGTTCGCTCGTATTGGTGGCGGTATCTATACCAAAGCTGCTGACGTCGGTGCGGATATCGCCGGTAAAGTGATCGAAGGCATTCCTGAAGATGATCCTCGTAATCCTGGTGTTATTGCCGATAACGTTGGTGACAACGTCGGTGACGTGGCTGGTATGGGTGCGGATATTTATGAATCAATGGTGGCAGCGATCGTTTCAGCGATGGCCATCGCACTGACTGTGCCTGCTGATAAAATGGTTCAGCTGATGGAAGCTTCGATGGAAGACAATCGTCTGACGGCGATCGTTTTGCCTTTGGTGCTTTCAGCTT
This sequence comes from uncultured Bdellovibrio sp., assembly GCA_966211485.1. Lineage (GTDB taxonomy): Bacteria > Bdellovibrionota > Bdellovibrionia > Bdellovibrionales > Bdellovibrionaceae > 21-14-0-10-47-8. The sequence continues at coordinate 13,798 of CBIHPB010000010.1, read as the reverse complement.
TGGGTATGATCATTTCAATCATCGTTGTGTTTGCGGCTCGTATGGCTTCGGGAATGAAACCTGCGACAGTTTTGCGTTCAAGCCTGATTGTCCCTCCAGTTCTTTTGACCATCGTATCGGCGGTTTTGATGCCGATGTGGGGAATCACTCAAGGTGTGACAGTGGCGTTGGCTGCTGGTGCATTCGGTGGTGCGCTGATCGGTTTGATCACTGAATACTACACGGCTGCAAAACCAATTCGTGATGTCGCTGAAGCGAACAAAACGGGTCCTGCGACTGGGATCATTCGTGGTTTGGCAGTTGGTATGGAATCAACGGCGATTCCGATGATCACGGTTGTGGTTGCGGCTTACATCGCCGACCGCGCTTTGGGTCTTTATGGTATCGCGCTTTCAGCGGTGGGAATGCTCGCAGGTACGGCTGTCGTCATGACGGTCGATGCTTACGGTCCAATTGCGGATAACGCGGGTGGAATTTCTGAGATGAGCGGTCTTGGAAAAGATGTTCGTGCGATCACTGACGAATTGGATGCGGTTGGAAATACGACGGCGGCTATCGGTAAGGGTTTTGCGATCGGTTCGGCGATTTTGACAGTTCTGGCTCTGTTCTCGGCATTTAATATGGAAGTGAACCACGTTCGCGAAAAAGCAGGCCAAGCGATGATGTCTTTGGATCTGACTTCAAGCGGAGTTCTGATCGGTATCTTGTTGGGCTCGATCCTGCCATTCTTGGTGGGTTCAACGACGATGATGGCTGTTGGTCACGCGGCTGGACGAATCGTTCAAGAGATTGCTCGTCAGTTCAAAGAGATTCCTGGTTTGTTGCAAGGTAAAGCTGAACCACAACCTGCTCGTATCGTGGATATCGCGACTTCTGCGGCTCTTTTGCAGATGATCGTGCCTGGTATGATCGCGGTTCTAGCACCAGTCTTGGTGGGCTTTGTTCTAGGTCCACAGGCTTTGGCTGGTATGCTGGCTGGGTCGTTGGCTGTGGGTGCTACCATGTCGCTGTTTATGGCGAATGCGGGTGGTGCTTGGGATAATGCGAAGAAGTATATTGAGAAGGGTGGAATTCCGGGATCTCCGAAAGGCAGCGATGTTCACAAAGCTGCAGTTGTTGGTGATACTGTTGGTGATCCGTTCAAAGATACTTCGGGTCCTGGTATTGCGATTTTGATCAAGGTGATGTCGGTTGTGTCGTTGTTGATCGCGCAGCTGATTGCGCTTCGCTAATCAGGCGATTTGATAGTTTTGAAATGGAAACGGAGCTTTTAGGAGCTCCGTTTTTTTTTTGGGTTATGCGGTTTTTTACTTGTTCCGTTTCGCCGTCCTTGGCAGCGCATCCCGAAAACTCGCGCATCCTGCGCTCGCCCTGCGGGCCGCTTTGCGGTTTTCGCGATGGTAAGGGGATGAGGAATGGGAGCAGAGCTCTCTCCGATTTTTTCTTTTTCTCTAATTTTCCTAATCACTCGGGCTTTTGGCCTGGATGGCCAAAAGCCCGCGGGCTCGGGCCGGCGAAGAGGCTCGATTGCAAGGATGCATGCACTACATGTCGAAGCTCTGGGGCAGAAGGTTATGTAAAGCCCAGACCAACAGAGGGGATTTCAAACTAACTGTTTTTGATTCATCTTGAAAGGATAGTTTTTCAAAGGCTTGCGGTCAGCAATGAAATACTTTTGGAGCCGGATTTTTGCTTACATTGATTTTGGATAACCGCATTTTTTTTCTGGAAGGCACAGGCATGGCAATCCGCCAATAATGTTTTTGCAGCTGCCTTGATCGATTTTGAATTTCCTCTTTGAAACTGGAATGCAGCTTTTGCTGGTTTCCGCTTCGGATGTGCAGCCCTCTGCACAATCCGAGTCTTTCTGGCACTCGCTTGCGGCTGCGCTTGTTTTTGTTGGGGCTTTTTGGTTTTCGGCAAATGCGAAGCCTGCGATAAGAAAGATGGAAAGAAAAAGGATTCGGTTCATCAAACTATGCTTTCATTGGCTTGGTTCGGAAGCAATGTCGAAAATTTCTCGATTCACTGCCGCTACGGCAGTGGAGAATTTTGGAAAACTAATGCCTTTTTCTCCTGACAATTATGTAACGCCCGGGCGAATGTCGAGGCTGGATCATTTGGCCATCTCAAAGAAATGATCCGCCTTCAGGCATTCTGAGATCGAGTGCAGCAGGGACTGTTTGCTGATCGGTTTTGTCAGATAGCCCGAGAATCCGGATTTCCTTGCTTGGATAATGTCTTGTGGAAGCGCTTTGGCTGAGAGGCCGAGGATTTTGCATCTCTCTAATAGCTGCAAGGGTTTCAGCATCTCGGCGGTCTCGTAGCCATTCAATCCGGGCATTTCGATATCGAGCAAAATCAAATCGAAGTTTTTCTTCTTTGCTAGATTCAGAGCTTCGTAGCCGTCGCTGGCGAAAGTGATCTGGCAAGTGGTGTTTTCCATAAAGGCTGAAATCAATTTGTGGTTTTCCAGATCGTCGTCGACGACCAGAATATTCAGCTCTTGATCGCCAAAGTAAGGCTGTGATGGCCCTGGGATAAACTGCTCGAAGAGATCAAAGATTTTTGATTGCGTAAAAGGTCGGTACAAAAGCTTGTGAAATTCTTTGATATCGCTGTGCTCGAAAATGGCCGAATGCTCTGTTGCTTTGAGATCTGATTGGCTCAGATTAAATGCTGTGCCCAGCAAAGTTTGTAGGCGCCGGCTGGAGGCGTACAGAGTGTGAATCAGCTTTTTCTGACGTGTATCCAGTTCGGTTTCGGCTAGAAGATCGGAAGTTCCTAAGATCAAATGCAAAGGCGCTCGCATCTCGACGCTGAGATTGGCGAACAGTTCGGCTTTGGCATGCGCTTCGTGGTGCATGGTCATGACGTAGCGGAACATTCGCACCAGAAGGCTTTTGTCGAGCTCTGCATAGATCGCGTAGTCATCCGCGCCCGCGCGGATCAGGTCCGAAGCTTTTTTGGCCTGGGCTTGGGAAACCAAAGCGACAAGGGGAGTGTGGCTGGCCGTCATACGCAACTGACGGATTGGCGCCACGGGGATTCGGGAGGTGCTGCAGTTGAGGAAGATAAACTCGATCGACGAGCTTTCGATGATTTTAAATGCGTCTTTGAGGTCTGGCGCATGAAAAATCTGATTTGAAGTCGCGAGGCTAGTCTGCTCGAGCATTTTTTGAAGCTCCTCATAGCGGCTGCGATCGGAATCCACGATTAAGAATTTCATAAAAACCTCCCCCTGGGCTTTGGAGCCAGTTAGTTGTGGAAATGCGGTTTCAGATATTGAACAGCGTTTGATAACTGCTCGATCAAATCGAAAACCTCTTTCGGTTCTTTCTGGCTTGCGGCCAATTCGAGATCCCGGCCGATCTCACTGATCACGTGCAACCCATAGCCACCGCCGGAACCCTTGAGCTGGTGACCGATAAACCGGATCTCGTCAAAATTTCTCATTTCCAAAAGTCTTCGAAGTTCGGTCACGTCCGATTCCCGTCGGGTCAGATAAGACGGAACCATTGGATACACCTCGACAGGAACAGGACTGACCGGGTCTTCTGGCAATTCGTGAGTTGGTTTCAGGCTCATACTCATTCGGTCCTCCTTTTTATGGCAGCCATTTTTTGGCTCGCGACACGACTTCGTTAAACGGCATCGGCTTTCGCCAGTGACCGAGGTAATCAAAGTATTCATTTCCGGCAGTGGGCATGTGTATGTCCTGTGCGTCCATCGCCGAAAAGGTCACGATCCGAGGTTTGTGTTCATAAAACTTTTCGCGCAGGTCCGAGAACGCGTTGATCAGGCGGATGGCACGGTCTATCACCAGGTCCGCTGTGATGGCGTCATTCAGATTCCAATCGAAAACGATATAGTCAAAGTCTGCGTTGACTATTTTTCGATGCAGCTCCTGATGTCGGACGGCCACGTCGGTGTGCAGTCCCGCTTTTTCAAATGCTAAGGCCGTGGTCAGCGCAAAGTCCTGGTCATCGTCTATCAAAAGGATTCGGGGATTGTTGGCGTTCCCGAAAGGCGGATGCATGAATTCGGCTTCGGTCGCAAATCTGGTGGCTCGCCACTCTTGAATTTGCTTTAGCAATTTGTCCCGGGCTGATTCAAAAGCCCCTTTTGGACTGCAATGCACGGTCGAAGCATAAAATCTTCCGTCCAAGAAATTGCATTTGAAACTAAATTTCCAAAGACCGCCTTCTTGCGAAAATTCCTCAAAGTGAACGCAGTCCGAAGGAAAGCTATCGATCAACTCGGGCAGATCATAGCTTTCGATCTGCTGAAGCTGCTGGGCTTCGATTTCGTCGATATCTAAAAACTTTCCCATAAATCCTCCTCTCTTTGTCAGTGTTCGATCTCTTCTAAAACCTTCAGCGTGCGCTTCAGAAGATTTAAATACGGAATCGGTTTTTGCCAGTGATCCAAGTGAATAAAGTAGGGACTGGTCAGCAGCTCGACTTCCGAGGCTTTTAGTCCCGAATAAGTGATCACTTTGAGTTTGTGTTCGGGATCCATGCGAATCCCGAATTTGGAAAATACCGCCGAGCATTTATCCATCACAGCTTTAGCGTCTGTGTGGTCATCCAAAATCCAATCCAGGATGATGAGATCCGTGTTTCGGGCGCAAATGCCTTTCTCGGCATCAGTGGGGTTTAATGTGCAGACCGTGTGGCATCCTAGATGTTCGAAGATCGAGGCGATCAAGGCGGCCGAATCCGCATCGTCGTCCACGATTAAAACGTTGAAAGGCTCGCGTTCTAGGTTTGAAAACTCCATCTTTGTCATCGTCCACTCCATTTCCAGGTTGGTTCATAAGTCCATTGTGGACTGGAAATTTTAAAGAGTGGGTCGGATCAAGATTGAGATTTCTCAAGAATCTCAGAATGAGTGACGGGATATTTTATTTAAGCGGCTTTCAGTTCTGAATGGCTGCGAAAGGCATAGCCCTGTCCGTAAACCGAGACAATGACAGAAGAAAAGTCGCCTAATTTTTTGCGCAGATGTGCGATATGCGTGTCAATTCCGCGAGCCTGAATATAAGTCCCGTGGGATTCCCAAGCCATTCGTTCGAGGTTGTCTCGGGATAAGACCTGGCCTTCGCTTTTGACCAAGGCTAAAAACAGTCTGAATTCAGTTGGAGTGAGTCCCAAATCCTGGCGAGCTTTTCCATCGACGATCTCACAGCGATGAAAATTGATATTAAATGTAAAGCAGCCGTAATTGAGATCGCCGTCGCTGGCATCAGTTTTAGAATTGAAATACCGGCCAACCCGGGCTCTGAATTCCAGGATATGAAAAGGCTTGGTGATATAGTCACTGGCACCGCAGTTAAAGCCATAGACCTTATCTGCAGGCTCGGCTCGGCCAGTCAGCAGGATTTTCGGAATGCTGGCATATTTTGGATCCTGGCTGAGGCTTAAACAAAGGTCAAAACCGCTTCCGTCGGGAAGGGTGACGTCGATCAAGATCAAATCATAGATCGATGTCTGCAGGAGATTGCGGGCCTCCTGCAGGCTGCGCGCTTGCTGGACAAAGTAGGTCGATAGACTGACTGTGACCAACTCGCCCATATCGTCGTGGTCGTCAACAAGAAGGATCTTTTTCATAAAGACCTCCTGAATCCCTCGGAATATCGAGAGTTCTTCCAACTTGTCCTTTCATTTTACCAAATCTCTGAGGCCAGAACCAAACCTTCGCAATTTGATTCATCATTTTGACTCAGTCTCAGAATGAGATTTTCAAATCGGGAATGCTGAGAAAGCTCAATAATCATGCGGCACTTTCATTAGAATTCGCCTGCGAAAATAGAGATGACCTACATGTAAGAGGTGGCGCATGCATTGGCTGGTGGAAAAGCTCAAAAATTTTTGGAAGGATATTCCGATTGCCTACAAGCTTTATTCCGTCGTCGGAGTGATGGCATTATTGATTGCACTCGAACTTTTTACGCTTTTATTTGCCATGGACACTTTGTCTGCCGTGCGTGCGTTTGTAGGTGGCGAGGGCATGTGGTCCAAAGCGCAAAAAGGAGCTGTTTTGGAAATCAAGGCCTATGCTCGCACGCGAAAAAACAGTCGATACCTGGCTTACAAAGAGCACTTAAGAATTCCGCTGGGAGATCATAAGGCCCGGGTTGAAATGCAAAAACCCGACATGAATATGGCGATCGTTCATGAAGGCTTTGTCGAAGGGCGGGTGCATCCGCAGGACATTGAATCCATGGTCAATCTGATGCGACGGTTTTATTTTGTTCCCTATATTCGGGACGCCATTACCGCTTGGAACGAAGGCGACGAATTGATTTTCCAGCTGATGGATGTGGGCGAGCAGCTGCATGTTTTGATCACGACGGCAAAAACTCCGACCGGCAATCAAAAAGAAATCGATGCCGCACTTGAAAAAATATTCGCTTTAAATGAACGGCTGACGGTGATTGAAAATAACTTCTCTTATATTCTGGGCCAAGGCAGCCGGTGGCTGGAAAGACTGCTGATGATATTGTTGGTTGCGGCCGTCATCGCGGTGGAAAGCACAGGACTCACTTTGACCATATTGATGAGCCGCCGATTGTCGAAAGACCTGCAAGATCTCAATCAGTTTGCGCGAAATATCGGAAGCGGAGACTGGTCGCAACCAGTTCCCGTGCATTCAAAAGACGAATTGGGGCAATTGGCTGTGGCGCTGAACAAAATGGCCGAGAATCTCAGAGAAAGCACCAGCGAACGTCAGGTCGCCGAGCGAGCCAATGAAGTGAAAAGTCTTTTTTTGGCCAATATGAGTCATGAAATCCGCACACCGTTGAATGCGATTCTTGGATTTGTTCAGCTTTTAAAAGAATCAACGAATGCGAATGAGAACCGCCGCTATCTGGAAATTATCGAGCGCACGGGAAATAGTCTGGCAACCATCATCAATGATATTTTAGATATTTCCAAAGTCGAAGCCGGAAAGTTGGAAATCGAAAAGCAGCCGTGCTCGCTCAAACAGCTTTTGCGGGACACCTATTCACTGCTCAATTTGCGCTGCGAAGAAAAAGGAATCACTTTGAAGTTTCACGATAGCGATCTACCGGATGCGGTCCGCATCGATGCAACTCGGTACAAGCAAATTTTGCTCAATGTGATTGGCAACGCGATTAAATTCACAAAGCGGGGCGGTGTCACCGCGACCTTTGAGGTTCGCAATCATAGTCTGTCCTGCCGGGTGCAGGACACCGGCATTGGAATTCCGCCGGGAAGTTTCGCAAAACTGTTTCAGCCTTTTTCCCAGCTGGATCCTTCCATCCGCAAAGGATTTGGCGGGACCGGGCTTGGGTTGATACTTTCCAAGCGTATTGCAAATTTAATGGGCGGCGACTTGACTTTAAATGGATCGGAAGTTGGGCGCGGCAGTACCTTCACCATATCGATCGAGCTTGAACTGACAGCGAGGGAAAATTTGAAAGTCCGCAAACTGCCGGTGATGCCGAAACGCAATCATCCACTGAAGGGTATGAAAATCTTAGTGGTGGAGGATTCCATCGACAATCAAGTTTTGGCCGAGCAGTTTTTGATACGCGAAGGGGCAGCAACTCAGATGGCGAATCACGGGCAGGAGGCGATCGAAGCGGTTTCCAAGAGAAATTTCGATCTGATTTTGATGGATATGCAAATGCCGGTGATGGATGGCTATACGGCCACAGAACACTTGCGAGAAATGGGCTGTCAGACGCCGATCATCGCCCTCACCGCAAATGCGATGCGCGACGAGCTGGAAAAATGCATCACTGCTGGCTGCAATGACTATCTTAGCAAACCGTTTAAACGGGAAAGTCTTGTGGCACTAATCGAACAACACTGTTTTCAGCAAAAAGCCGCATGAGCCGCGTTTTTCTATTTAAAATTATGTAACGCCCGGGCGAATGTCCAGGCTGGGATCTTGCGGGCTGACTTGTGAGATTGCGACCGTGGGTTCAAAATAGAAAAACGGAGATCCTCATGCGCAATCAAATTCTCTTCACGGGCTTGCTTGTTTTTTCAATGTTGACGTCCTTCGCTCCAGCGCGGGCGGCTGATGATGGGCCTTGCAAAAAAGATATCGAAACATTTTGTCAGAAAGTTCCCAAAGGCAAAGCACTTGTCGAGTGTCTGACGGGGCATGCGCAGGAGCTTTCTCCTTCTTGCAAAGAAAAATATATGGACATGAAGGCGCGCAATCGCCACGCCAGTCCGGCTTGTCATCAAGATGTCGAAAAGTTTTGCTCGAACCTCAAGCCAGGCGGCGGGGCCTTGACGAAATGTCTTTATGATCACAAGGCCGAGCTCTCAAAAGGCTGCCAGGAATCTTTCGAGCGCCGAAAGCGGTAAAGTCTCATGACAGATCATTCAATCTCACTGCGGCTGTCGCTGTGGGATGCTTTCTTTTTTAGTCTCATGGTCGGGATCGGTGAAACCTACCTTCCGGCCTACGCGCTTTCTGTCGGTATGTCTGAATGGCTGGCGGGTATGTTTGCGACCGTGCCGTTGATTTGCGGGGCGGTGATTCAGCTTTTGTCGCCCTGGTTGATTGTGCGCGTGGGTTCGATCAAAAAATGGGTGGTGGGCTCAGCCTTTGTGCAGGCGTTGGCATTTGTGCCGATGATTTATTTTTGCACCGAACCTTTGGTGAATCCGTTTTGGATTTTCTTTTTCGCGGCTCTTTATTGGGGTGCGGGATTTTCGGCGGGGCCGACTTGGAATTACTGGATGGGGCAGCTGGTACCCGAGCACCGTGTGCCAGTTTTCTTCTCGCAGCGCCATCGTGTGATGCAGATCGGGATTTTGCTGGGGCTTGTCGGTGGTGGATTGATGCTTCATCACAAGGTGCTGTTTGGTCCTTTCACTTCGATCTTTGGAATTTTATTCGTCATCGCCTTTATCAGCCGGGTTTTAAGTTCCGTGTTGCTGGCGAAAAAACGTCAAGTCTCGCGCGATCCGGGGCGGCCGCATTTGAAAGAGCTTTTCTCATTCTGGAAAGCTCCGACCTATCGCAGTTTCTTTAGTTTCTTGTTTTTCTTTTACATTATGATTTTTGTTTCCAGTCCGTTTGTGACGCCATTTTTTCTCGAGAAATTGGCCATGAGCTACGAGCAGTACATGCTTTCGCTGGCCTGCCTTTTCTTGGCGAAAATCGCTGTCCTTCCGGTGGCGGCTCATCTGATGCAAAAAATCGGCGTGAAGAAAGTTTTCTTTTTGGGTGCAATTGGGATTTCGCCGCTGCCAGCCTTATGGGCATTGAACAGTGATCTGTGGTTTGTGATGGTGCTACAAGCGGTCAGCGGAGTCTTCTGGGGATTTTTTGAAGTCAGCCTTTCAGTCACATTTTTCCATCAGATAAAACCGCAGCAGAAAATTCTGACTTTGACGGCTTACAATCTCTTTAATTCATTGGCCATGATTTTGGGATCGCTGATAGGCGGGCAGATTTTAAGATCCTACGAGGCAAGCCTTGCGTCTTATTTTATTATTTTTGTCTTTGGCTCGCTTTCGCGCACGGGTGTTTGCCTTTTGTATGCGTGGAAGTCTCGCGGTCGCACGCATTTGCTTTTGGAAAACGAAGAACTTCCGCAGTCGCAAAGGTCCTTTGCTGGTCCTATTTCCAAACAAGTCAAAACGCTTTGATCTTTTGCTGCTTGGCAAATTTTCAGAGGGAAAAAGTCCAGTTCTCGGTTTGATCTGTCGTTCTGTTTTGGGCGACCGCAGTCCGTTGATACGCTGAAAGCATGCAAAAATTTGTTTTCGTTCTGCTGTGGCTGGCGGCAGGTGTTTCCGCATATGCCGAATGTCCCGATGTTCGTTTGGACGTGGGCGGGGTCATGTCCGCAATGCCGGTCTTCGATCAAGCCACCGCTGGCGGCGAAAAAGATATGAATCTGTGTTACGCGGTGGCGGCGACTCAGCTTTTGGATGCGTCCCGATTGTCGCAGGCGAAGCCAACCGAACTGACAAGTCCTTGGTGGGTTGCTGTCAACTATTCGGTGCAGTACAAGGGCCGCGGCGCGAAGGCTGATTTGGAATTTGGCGAAACTGATAAGGCGTTGGAATCAGCCAAGCAGTTTGGACTTTGTCGCCAGTCTGATCTTTTTGATGATCACAAGACCGAGGACATTATCCAATTTCACACGGATTTGAAACGGGTCTACAGTGGTGACGACCGCGAAAGCAAGCTGGAAACTCTGCTGCAGAATTTTCGCTATTTGAAAGATCCTAAAAAATTAGCCGAAGTATCGATCAAGGTTTTAAAAGAAAAAACATTTCTGTCGTTTTTAAAAGTGCTGTTCTCAGAAAAATGCGAGGGCAAAGTCTACCAAGAGCCACAGTTCGAAGTCGATCGGCAGGACCTGGATTTAAATCCGATAACGCTTGAGCAAAAGCAGGATTTAATTCGTCACACACTGACATCGAAGCAGCCGTTGGAAGCGTCGATTTGCTCGCAGGCGCTACGTAATCCGGCCTACCGCGGAATTTTGCAAAGCGGGAAGTTTGCGCGGGATTGCATGCGCCATTCGGTTTTGGTTTTGGGCTCGCGCGAACAAGCAGGGCAATGTCAGTACTTGGTGCGTGATACCTACGGGGCGAATTCTTGCCAGCGACAGCTGCATGGAAACGCTTGGTACCACAGCTCGTTCGAATGCCAGGGCGGCCAGGTGTGGGTGCCAGAGAAGGTGTTGTTCGATAATACTTGGGGAGTGACCCGGGTTATTCGTAAGCCTTCGGCGGATCAAGCAAAGCTCTGATCAGTGTCCCGTTTGCCCCCTATGCAATGGCCAATATGCTGGCTCTCCATCGAAGACCAATATATTGGTCGGCTGACCATTTTATTGGTCTTCGATGGAAGCGCCTAGTTTTTACTCACGCGGGCGATTTTAGGTCTGGGAATTGAGTGACAAAGCGGCGGTGGATTTCTTTATCCTGGTAGGGATCCTCGCCAAGTTTGGATGGATCTAATTCTTCTGGCGTGTAGCCGCTGGAAATTTTCTCAATCAGAACTTCAGATGGCTTCCACTGAAACCAAGCGCGCCAGGTGCGATAGCTAAGGACGGCTTCGTTTTCATTCAGGCAGCGAACTCGTTTTTTCTTTGAATTCAAGGGATCGAACTGCAGTTGCTGCAAAAGAAAGTTCTGGATTTCAGTGACGCCTTCAGCTTTGAGGAATTGAATCTGCTGCTCGGCTAAATCTGAAAACTTCACTTGGTGTTTTTGGGTTTCGATATTTTCAAGCCATCCCAGCTTCGCTTGCGGGACGGAATCGGCGTAAGGAAGGTAGGGCTTGATATCAAAGATCGGGGTCTCGTCGAGGAGATCAAAATTTTTCACTTTCAAGATCAATCCATGGCGCTCGACGAGTTCCACGCAGCTCAGTCCTAAAGCATTCGGGCGGTGGGGCGAGCGGGTCGCGAAGACGCCGATTTTTTGTGTGCTGCCACGGGGAGGTGTGACCTTGGGTTTCCAATTCGGATTTTGGTGGAACTGATACATCAGCCAAAGATGTGAAAAGCCTTCGATGCCGTCCAGCGCTTGTTCGAAATTCTGCTGTGGGAGAAAATGGATCTCGCCCAGTTCGTCGGAGACATCGGCGGCACCCTGGCGGGCGGCCTCGTAGGCGTTTTTCTTACGTGTGCGAAAGATCGCGATCGGTTTTACTTCCATTGCCGCCGCCATTCGTAGGAGGCAATCGACAGGGCATTAGAGACATTCAAAGAATTCTTGGCGCCATAGGTTGGAATTGAAATCACGCCATCGCAAAGTTTGAGATTCTCGGGTTCGATTCCAAAGCGTTCGTTGCCAACCACCAAAGCCGTGGGTCGATCAAACTGCATGGCGAAAAGACTTTTCGATTTTTCCGCTGTTTCCAAGGCGAAAATTTGCACACCTTTATTCTTAAGCTCGGTCAACGCGTCTTTCAAATGATCGCGATGCCCCCAAGGCGTATTCTGTGATGTGCCCAGAGAAGTTTTCTCCAAAGACTCGTTCCCAGGTGTTGGCGTGTAGCCACACAAAATAATTTCCTGAATCGCCAGGCAATCAGCCAGTCGAAAGATCGATCCCACGTTAAAGGCCGAGCGAATATTCTCCAGCACAAAATACAAAGGCACACGCTTGGTCACAGGTGCAGTTTTATCCACGCTTGTGACCAGACACGAATCATCGCTGATATTGCGGCCGACCAGACGCTCGACGGGAATCAGGAAATTGAGAAAATGCCGCATCGACATCTGCGGATGCAGATGTGCGGGAATTAAGGAGAGCTTTTCAAGTTCAGGCTGATCGGACGTAGCAAAGCTTTGCAGCAGTCCCTGCAACCGAAACAGATCTTGCTCTTGGAACTCGCCATCCTTTGAGGTCTGCTCCATCTCACGCATGAGCTGGTAGCAGGATTTCAGAATGGAAAGTTCCTCGGGCGACATCATGTGCAGGATTACTTGATCTTATCTCCAGGTTTCGCACCTGAATCCGGTGACAGAACAAAAAGTTCTGAGCCACCACTGCCAGCCGCGATCACCATGCCTTCGGACATTCCGAACTTCATCTTACGAGGTGCCAAGTTCGCCACAACGGCGACCAAGCGGCCTTTCAGTTGGTCCGGTTTGTAAGCCGACTTGATACCCGCGATAATCTGACGCTCGCCCAGAGGGCCGAGGTTCACTTTCAAGCGCAAGAGCTTGTCGGCTTCTTTGATTTCTTCTGCTTCGACGATTTGGGCCACACGCAGATCAATTTTGCCAAAGTCATCGATGGAAATTTCCGCAGGCTTCTCGGCATTGCGATCTGCAGCGGCTGCCGACGGGGCCGAAGATCCTGCCGTTGCAGTGACAGGGCCCTTTACAAATCCAGCCTTCGCATCGCGGGCGGCTTTTTCTTCGATTTCCTTTTTGTTTGCGTCGATCATGCCTTTTACTTTCGCTGGATCAATTCGGGTTGCCAGGTGCTCATACCCGTTGATCTTGTGATTTTTCAAAACTGTTTTCACAGATTCCCAAGTGAAAGGTTTCTCATTGAAAAGCTTTTCCACTTTGACGGTGTAATCCGGCAGCACAGGTTTCAGATAAATCGCTAGCAATCGGAAAACGTTCAGTGTGGTCGTCAGAACTTTCTTCGTTCCGACTGGATCACTTTCGACCGTTTTCCATGGTGCTTTTTCGTCGAAATAGCGATTGGCTTCGTCAGCCAGTGCGCGGATTTCGTTGATCGCTTTCACAAACTCGCGATTTTCATAAAACTGAGCAATCTCTTCGGACTTGCCTTGCGCCAATGCCAAAACCTTCGCGCCATCCGCATCGGGCTCGCTCATCGTGCCATCCATTTTGGTGTTCAGCATCTGCGCGCCTCGGGACGCGAGGTTCGTGATCTTTCCGACCAGGTCCGAGTTCGTACGCTGGGCAAAATCTTCCAAATTCAAGTCGACATCGTCGACGCCATTTGAAAACTTGCTAGCAAAATAGTAGCGCAGATAAATCGGATCCAGATGATTCAGGTACGTGCGGGCCGATAAGAAAGTCCCTTTGGACTTACTCATCTTCTCGCCGTTGACCAAAATAAATCCGTGCACCCACACAGCCGAAGGTGTGCGGAAGTCCGCGGCCTTCAAAAGCGCCGGCCAGAAAAGTGTGTGGAAGTAGACGATGTCTTTACCGATCAAGTGATAGACTTCGTTTTTGTCGGACTTCCAGTACTCGTCAAACGACTTTCCGTTTTTATCGCAGTATTCTTTGCTGGATGAAACGTAGCCCATCGGTGCATCCACCCAGACGTAAAAATACTTGTCCGGGTAGCCG
>CBIHPB010000009.1:0-25577 GCA_966211485.1 uncultured Bdellovibrio sp. | reverse complement strand
GACTTGATCCAAATCAAATCTTCCAGATCTTCGATTCCATCTTGTCCGATGTGATCAGGCCGAATATTGGTCACGACGGAAACATCGGACCAATCATAAGCCAGACCGCCACGCAAGAGACCACCTCGTGCAATCTCCAGGATTGCCATGTCGACTTTGGGATCTGTCAGAATCACCTGTGAAGACTGCGGGCCTGTGGTGTCCCCACAAAAAATATTTTCTTTTCCCATCCAGATACCATCTGTCGTTGTCAGTCCAATGAACCGGTCTCCAGGATCCGAAAATATTTTATGAAGCATGCGAACAACTGTGGTTTTTCCATTGGTTCCAGTCACGCTCAGAATCGGAATCCGGCTTTGCTCGACGGTGGGATACAACATATCCAAAATCGGCTCGGCCACAGGACGAGGTTCGCCCTCACTGGGTGAAAGATGCATGCGCAGTCCGGGGCCCGCATTGACTTCAATAATCTGGGTGCGGGCAGAAACTGGCGCCGAGATATCGTCATGAATCAGATCGATGCCACAAACGTCCAGTCCCACGACCCGGGCTGCTCGTTCGCAAAGATTGGCAATTTGCGGATGAACTTGTGCTGTCACATCGGTCGCCGTTCCCCCACTGGAAAGATTGGCATTGAGGCGCAAAAAAACTTTCGTGCCGACCGACGGCACCGCCTGAAGATCCAATCCCTGCTTTCGCAACTGATTTTCCAAAACATCATCGATTTCAATTTTTGAAAGAATACTATTATGGCCATTTCCACGCAGAGGATCCTGATTCATCTCTTCAATCAGTCGAAGAATCTTTTTCCGTCCATCGCCGACGACAAAAGGCGGATGGCGAAGGGCTGTCGCAATCATTTTCCCGTTGACGACAAGCACTCTGTAATCATTCCCGAAACACATTTCTTCGACCAAAACAGATTTCGAGAATTTTTTTGCGATGGTGAAAGCCGCCAGTGCTTCATCTTCTGTCTGCAAATTGAGACCGACGCCATTCCCATGATTTCCGTCCAATGGTTTGATCACAAACGGAGCTTGGATCATCCGGATGGCTTCATGTATGTCTCCCGCTGATTCAACGATGACACCATTTGGTACCGGCAATAGATTTTCTCGTAAAATACTTTTCGTCCACTGCTTGTCCTGGGCGATATCGGCGCCGATCAAGCTGGTTTGATCGGTCACTGCTGCCTGAATTCGCTTTGATTTTTTTCCATAACCAAGCCGGAAAAGACTGTTCGGCCCCATTCTTCGGCAGGGAATGCCTCGCTTTTCTGCGGCTTCCACCAATGCCTGAGCACTGGGACCCAATTTGTTTTTCAAAACGGTTTGCCGGATCTGCTCGACAGAATCAGAAACCGAGAAATCCGCAGAAATTGCAGCTGCGCGAGCCAAGCCGACCGCTTGACGAAGACATTCAATCATTCCGTCTTCATTTTGAAAACGCGTCACGATCTCGTAAAGTCCTGGCTTTCCCGCATATCGAGTTTTGCCATAAGTGACTTCGATCTCAGAGAGGACACTGAGCTCAAGAGCGATGTGTTCGATGATGTGGGCCATGTATGTGCCTATTTGCAGACGCTGCACAAAACCGCCATCACAACCCCGTGAACAGTGATGGGTCTGAAGGCCCGGTAAAAAGTGTAGCAAATTTGCCGCGAAGTTTCTGATTTCCGTACTGGGGATATCTGCCCATTCTTCGAGATCGACGACCATCAAAACGACCGGCAGATGATGGTAAACATTGGGTCCGTGCAACGTCCTTGTTGAAACGATTCTCATAGTTTCTCCGTTTCATTTTTATGGGGTGATTTTCCTGTTTCACTGGCGGATTTTTTCCCGTCTTGCGCGCAAGCTTCGATTTATTCCGTGCCAAAATTATTTGGATAACAATTGCAAACTATGGACCTCTGTTTGCAAAACCAAAGGTCTCAGTCAGAATTTTTCGTGAGCAGAGACGAATTCTCATTTTGAGACGGCGCCGGACCTCGGTTTTTCCTGTGAAAATTCGAAGCAAATGTCGGCCTTTTAGACGCTGCCAATATCTGAAAACAGCGTTGCTCGATCCTAAATTCAAATTCCAAAACTGATATAGGTGCCGGAATTGCAGATGAGAATAGCATCACGAAACTTCCATTTCCGCTTCTATTGAGGAGGACATTTTGAGACAGTCTCTGACCAAAGCAACGACAGCGATAATTGCGATCATTCTGGGTTTTAGCTGTTCGTCATTTGCACAGTCGGCGCCAGATCTCAAAGCCAACCACAAATGGATTCGGTCCGAAATGGGGAAAATGGGACTTCCAGCTGCTTTCGTCAACGAAGCAATGAAGATTTATCAGCCTGATGAATTCGAACGAGTTTTGCGATTGAATCTTTTGGGATTTCTGAAGCCGCCTCAGCATATGAATCTGGTAACTCCTCAGGCGGTTACTGAATCTTCTAAATTTATGAGGGCCAATCAAAAGACATTCGAAAAAGCTCAAAATCGTTATCAAGTTCCTTCGGATGTGATCGCGGCCCTTCTGTGGGTCGAGACTCGGCATGGTGACAATCTTGGAGACTTTCATATCTTGAGTGTCTTCATGGACCTGGCTCAGGCGGATCTTCCTGCCAATCGCAAGCCTTTGACCGCGATGGCCTTGGAGCAAAATCGCAAGGACGGCGAATACACGAAGGCCGAACTGAAAAAACTGATGCACGAGCGCACCAAGAACAAGGCGGCGTGGGCTCGTCAGGAACTAAAAGCTTTGGCAAAAATCTATCAGGACAAGCAGTTGAATCTGAAAACGTTGAAAGGTTCTTATGCCGGGGCTTTCGGGATGACCCAATTTCTACCCTCAAGCTATCGTGACTATGCAAAGACGGCTCGCTCTCAAGCCAATCCAGACCTGACGAAATCCAGCGACGCCATCATGAGTGTGGCGCACTATCTGTCTCGTCATGGCTGGAAACCACGCAAATCGCTGTCGAAGGCAAAAGTGTTGATGACCTACAACAACAGCCGAGATTATGCGGAAAGCATTTTGGAGATCTCTCGACGAGTCTCAACTCCAAAACAAAGCAGCAGTCAAAACCACAGCTCCTCATCTGACAAAGACAAAACTTAAGATGTGCGAAGACTTTGCGTAAAGCGAGTCACTTCGCCACTGACGGCGGCTGGTTGATCCATGAAAACACGGTGACCGGCGCCTGCAACTGTGCGGGCTGTGATCTTGGAGTTCGAAGCGGCAAGGCTGCTACCGATATGGACGTACTTTGCGTCCTTCTCTCCGGACAGGTAAAGAATCGGAATTGCAATCGATTTTAGAAACGAGCGAAAGTCCTCTTGCTGGGACAGAGACCAATTCGTCAGGCAGTCGGCCAGCTGATGACGATTGAAATCAGCTTCTTTGCGCTCGGGCTCGCGGATGGACCCTTGGAAAACGCTTTGGGTGTTCCATTTATCGACTGTCTTTTGGAAATTTTGGTTCAAAAACTGCTCGGCCCACTCTTCATCATTTTTCTGTCGAGCCGAACGCTCGTTCGGCTGAAGCCCAGGATTGGTTGACAGCAAAATAGCTCCGGCCCAGAAATGAGGAGCCGCCTTCAAGGCTTGCAAGGCTAAACGACCGCCCTGAGAATATCCAAGAAGGACCGGCTTGGAGTCGGTATCTTTTTTGACGACTTTGCAGAAAGCTTCTCCCCACTGATTCAGCGGAGTCTGCGGCGATAACTCCCGCGAGTGCATGTAATCGACGGACTGCCATTCAAGTAGCGGATCTTGCACTTTGCATTGTATTTGAAGACCGCTGAAGTCTGATATTTGACCTAGAAATCCGTGCAGAGCCCAAATCTTCATAGAGATTTGTACTCCTGCCAGAACTGATGTGTTTGTTCGGCATCTGGAACAAGCTCGATGATCGAGTGATCCGCCAGCTTTTCGCCTTCAGGGATTTCAGACCATTTGCGATAATCCCAGTTCCACATTTTGGCCCAATGAGAAAATTCGATCTGATGGCGGTTCAGGAAAATATCTTTCTCGAACATGTTTTTGAAGATCTGTCCGCCTTGATTGTTGATAATCACCAGACGCATCTTCGTTTTTTCCAACTGCGGGACAACCCACAAAGCCGGAAGATCATACATCGCCGTCAGATCACCGATCACTGCCCAGTTTTCAATCTGGGTGGAAGCTCCACCTAGAAAGCTTGAAACCTGTCCGTCAATCCCGTTCGCGCCGCGATTGCCAGCTTGGCGACGTGCGCTTTCCTGAAACGGAGAAACCAGATCCCATTCGCGAATTGGAAGACTGTTGCCAAGATAAACGGACTGATCCACCGTCAGCTTTGAAAGATCGCTCATCAAAGCCACTTCGGATCGTGGGAATTTTTCCAATAAGGTTTTGAGATGATTTTGTTTTTCCCGGTCCAAAGCAAAAATTTCCGCGCGAGGATCGACAACCCATTCAGTTTTAATCAAATGCAAGTTTTTAAATCCCACCGTATGCTTCACACCACGACTGAGACCCGTGTATTCGCTATTCGAAATGGAAATCACGGGAACTTTCACAAAGCTTTCTTCCAAATCTCGCCAGAAACGCAACGTCGGGATTCCACCAATTCGGATCACGCTTTGGCTTTTTCCTTTGATGAAAAGTTCACGGACGATCTTGTCACCCGACTTGATCATCAGATTTTGCAAACTTGAAAAACGGCGAAGATTGGAGAGGCCTTCGGCGTAGATCGGAGCTCCCCATTTTTCCAAGAATGGCAAAGCTTGCTCGGCCTCTTGAACTGACATCGGACCTGCGATCACCAAAGGGCGATCGGCAATTCGAGGCTGAGTCGGAGACAGGCCCGCAACTGGGGTAAATGGCTCTGGCCTTCGATGGAAATCCATCACCGGCACTTCGGAATCAATCAATGGCTCATCAAAACAAACATTGATCTGCAGCGGAGCCAATCGGGTCCACATTCCCAAATCCATTTTCTCGTCTGTCGACGCCACATCGATGCAGGTTTCAACATAGTGAGAGAAAATTCCGACCTGATCGATGCTTTGAGGTGCACCGGTTCCGCGATAACTACGCGGACGATCCGCGGTCACAAAGATCAAAGGCGTTTGCGTATAGGTCGCCTCAACAGCCGATGGAATCAGCTCGGCGACCGCCGTTCCCGAAGTCGTGATCACAGCGACAGGTCGCTGATCTCTTTGCGAGCGGCCCAAGGCAAAGAATCCGGCCGAGCGCTCTTCGAAGAAATTGTAGACTTTGAAACCTTTTGATTTTTCCAGCAGAACAACCAGCGGAGAATTTCGCGCGCCTGCACAAAGCAGAACATCTTGCACTCCGACAGACCAGAGGTTTTCGAGAACCTTTTGCGCCAAGGCGATGTTCATAGAGACAGACCCAGCACCTTCATGACGGATTCTCGCTTCAGTGCAAGCTCCTGCCATTCTTTTTGAAGATTGCTGCTTTCAACCAGACCGCAGCCCGTTCCGATTTGCGAACCGTTTTCGCTCCACTGCAGACAGCGGATCGCGACCAAGGCAATCGATTCAGAACGAGAAAGAGAGAACACGAGAGGTGCTCCGAACAATCCGCGCTGATCTTGATACGGAAGATTCTGCATCCATGTGATCCCGTAATTGCGTGGGAAAACTCCCAACGCGGCTGTCGGATGCAAGCGCTTGATCAGATCTGGAATTGTGACATCGGAAACTTCGACTTCGATCAACGTGCGCAGATGCGAAAGCAATCCGAATTCGGCGATTTGGGTTTCGTGAATTTTTACCCAGCCCAATTTTTCAAGGCGCTCTTTGATATCTTTGACAACCAGTTGATGCTCTTTTTGCTCTTTCGGATCACGAAGCAAGGCCGCTTCTTCCGAACGCGGATGGGTTCCCGCCAAAGCCATGGTCTTCAGCTTCTTTTCCTGAAGCTGGAACAAAACTTCGGGTGTTGCGCCAAGAACTCCGTTGCTGCCATCCCAATACCCGAAAACATACAGCTCGGGATGAGCTTCCAAGGCCTGATGGATCATCCGGGCCCGCTGCGAAATGGTCGGGATCAACGGCGACTGAGCAAATACCACGGGGACGGCTTTTTCGATCTCGCCGCGGTGGATTTTCCCCTGAATCACCTGGAAGGATTCTTGGAACTTATCGAAGGATGGAGGCAGAAAACTGGAGGCCGCCATCGGGGCTTCCGAGATGTGGGCCTGAAGTAGGCTTCGCAGGGTTGCCACCTCGGTTTCGATCACTGGCTGTGCTGATTGTAGAGCCCGCAGTTGCGAGCCGTAAAAATCCATCCAAGCTAATGAAAATACGGGATTTTTTCCTGTTTCGGCGACCGCAAAAGGCCCCTTCCACAAGCGGACCTTGCCTGAAGGCAGGCGGATCATGGCTCCGGAGCTTAGAAAAGAGAAAATTTCAGTTTGCGTCATAGACCCTTGCCTTCTTACACACGAAACATCCAAGGTTAGTTTTACCTACGTATTACCGTTGGCTAACCAGTTTTTGGTGGTATAAGGGTTCCCTTGCTTTATAGCGGAAGTGGATCCAAACCGATATGAAAATCTCTGCGGATAATTTTATCGCGCCATCTCATTCTTCAAATGCGGGAGCGTTGTCTTTGAAGACAACGAAGACCGTTCAAGTTGGTCCTGTGACCATTGGCGGACCTGAATTTACGGTGATCGCTGGCCCCTGCTCGATCGAAAGCCATGCACAATTTCTTCAGACAGCCGAGGCAGTGAAACAATCGGGTGCCGTGCTTTTGCGTGGTGGCGTTTGGAAGCTGCGAACCAGCGCTCAGACCTTTCAAGGTTTGGGACCCGAAGCTTTCGCGTTTATCAAAGATGTTCTGAATCAAACCGGCATGAAACTGGTTAGCGAGATCACAGATCCTCGCCAAATCGGAATGCTGGATGACTATGTCGAGATGTACCAGGTCGGCTCGCGCAACATGCACAATTATGCATTGTTGAAAGAGCTCGGCCAAACACGCAAGCCTGTCATGCTCAAGCGTGGTTTCGCGGCGTTTGTCGACGAGTGGATCAAAGCGGCCGAGTACATTCGCTTGGGCGGTAATGATGACGTCGTTCTTTGCGAGCGCGGTATCCGCACTTTCGAAACTTCGACCCGAAACACTTTGGATTTGAATTCCGTTTTGTTCGTGAAGGAAAAAACGGGTCTGCCAGTGATCGTCGATCCATCGCATGCGGTGGGATTGCGCGAATTCGTTCCGCAATTGGCTTTGGCCGCTGCGGCGATTGGTGCCGATGGCGTGATCGTCGAAGTTCATCCGAAGCCGGCCGAAGCATTGTCCGATGCACGTCAGGCACTGACGATCGAAGACTTCCGCCAGATGATGGTGAAGATCGAGCGAGTTCTCTCGGCTTTGGATCGTCCTCTCAACAAATTGGATCTTTAAAATGAATCAAGAAAAGCATTCACCACAGCCCGAAAAAATTCGGTCGATGTTCGCCAAAGTCGCGTCTAATTACGACAAAGCGAATTCAGTTCTTTCCATGGGTATTCATCACCTGTGGCGCAAGAAACTGGTGAAGCTAGCCGGAGCCAAGCCCGGAATGAAAGTTCTGGACTGCGCGACGGGCACGGGTGATCTGGCGATTGAATTCAAACAAGCCGTTGGCCCACAGGGATCAGTCATCGGAACAGATTTCTGTGAAGAGATGATGATTCCAGCCCCTGGCAAAGCGGCCGCTCAGAAACTTGAAATCAAGTTTGAGACAGCTGACGTGATGAATCTTCCTTATCCAGACGCTCAGTTTGATGTTGTCAGCATCTCTTTCGGTATCCGCAATGTGGCTGATCCTGTGAAGGCTTTGAAAGAGATGGCTCGCGTGACCAAACCCGGTGGCCAGGTGATGGTTCTGGAATTCGGTCAGGCCGATATGCCGGTATTTGCTCCGATCTTTAATTTCTACTCGGAAAAAGTTCTGCCAATCATCGGTGGCTTTGTAACGGGTCAGAAAGATGCCTACCAGTACCTGCAAAAATCTTCGGCTGCTTTCCCATGCAAAGAAGGTTTCCTGGCTTTGATGAAGCAATCAGGTGCCTTCTCGAAGGCTGGCTACCATTCACTGACTGGTGGCGTGGCTTATATCTATCAGGGCCAAGTTCCCGCTAAGAACTAATTCGCTTCATGAATTTTGAGTCTTGGAATTCCATCCTAGAAAAGAAAGTCGCGACCTTAGCTGCGGGGGATGATCCTGCCCACGATCTTCTACATTTCAAACGAGTCGTTCACACAGCTCTTGAGCTTTGCAAGCAAGAAGGTGCGCGCAAGGAAGTTGTCTTACCGGCAGCCTGGCTACATGACTTTGTGAATGTCCCTAAGAACGACCCTCGAAGAAAACAAGCTTCCCGCCTGTCCGCCGAAGCGGCTGTCGAGTATCTTCGTAGTAACGATTATCCTTCTGAATTCTTCTCAGACATCGCGCATGCGATTGAGGCCCATAGCTTCAGCGCTGGAATCGAAGCCCGCACGGTAGAAGCACAAATCGTTCAGGATGCGGATCGGTTGGACGGCATTGGTGCGATTGGAATTGCTCGATGTTTTATCGTTGCCGGTTTGCTGAAGCGACCCGTTTATTCTGAAAACGATCCGTTTTGTGAAACTCGAGCTCCCGAGGATCTCAAGTACACGATCGATCATTTTTATCAGAAGCTGTTTGTTGTCGCCCGCTCTCTTAAAACCAAAGCTGGCCAAGAAGAGGGCCAACGCCGACTGCAAGTCATGCAGCAGTTTCTGAAAGATCTTAAGTCAGAAGTTGGTCTTTAATCTCAAAAACTTAGCAGCTCTTAAATAAAAAACCCCAGGTTTTTGGCCTGGGGTTTTCGGATTTCTAAGAAATCAGGAACAGATTAGTGCAACAGAGCCTGCCATGTATCGACATAGCTCTTCATTGTTGCAATCGCTTGGTTCTGCTTTGAAACTTCGGCAGCTGTGTCTTCGCCAGCCATGCTGGTGTTGTACACTTTCACGCCTTCTTCAGCTTTACCCAAAGCCGAGACCCACATCTGAGCTGTCAGCTTGCGAGTTTCGTCGTTGTGCACTTCTTCGATTTCGAACAAGTTCTGTGCAGCTTTGACTTTGTACTGGATTGGCAAACCTGCGCTCAGTTTCAATTTAGAAACCTGATCCAGCTTTACCAGCCAGCTCAAGGCTTCGTTCATCGCGCCCGAGTTATCCAAAGTTTCTGGAGCGTCTTTATCCACCTTCATGCTGACCTTCAACAGGACATCACGGATGAAATAAGCGCGCATTGCCAAAAACTCGAGACCGGTTTTCTGACGAACATCGTTTCCAAGGATCACTTGGTTGATGATTGCGTTGACCTTATCGTCTTGAGCATAAGAAGCGATGATCATCAGGCTGTACAACTGCGCCAGCTTTTGCTGACGAACGCCGGCCAGTTCTGCATCTGTCAAAGCGATTGGCGCCATATCAGCATCCAAACCTTTTGAAGGCATCACTTCAGCGATTTGCTTCAGGATCAAGTATGTGTAGTCGATGATCTCTTTGGTTGTTGCAGATTCTGCGAACAACTTTCCACCTGGCAACAGACCAGTTGGAACCGGAGTCAGGTTTTCCTGATTCTCTGGCTTGTTGATCATTTCCAAAGCGATCGCCACTTTTTGCAGGCGGATCGATTCGTTGGTTTCAGACATCTTGGTCGACATGCCATCTGTAGTTTCCTTCATGCCGTCCATTTTCTTCGGCATGTCCAGGAGATCACAGGCAGTCAGAGCCAGTGCAAGCACCGGCAGAAGAAGGAAAGTCTTTTTCATGGATTACTCCAGACCTTTAACCAATTGGGCACGCAATTTGTCGACGCCAGAATCAGCGCCTTTACCCAAGCAGATCACGAAGATCTTTTTCGCGAAACCTGCTGGACCGTTTACTTTTGTCACCTGGCCATTTGAATCTTCCCAAACCAAAGTTTCAGAGTAGTCAGCGTTCTTACGAGCAACAACAACCAATGATTTTCCGGCAACTGCATCGCCGCCAGCTTTAACCGCTTGCAGGAACTGAGCAACTGCAGGCTCAGTCGCATCCACGTTGTTCACTTCAAGAGCTTCTGCGAAAGATTTTTGAACTGTTTCAGCATCAACGTTACGAACGAAGTTCAAACGATAAGCGATGGCGCGTGAACGATCCAAAGAAGCCAAAGCTTCTGATTCGTTGCGGATGAACAAGCTCGAGTCAGAAGACATCAGTTCAGCGACGTAAACTTTCACGCTGACCAGAGCCACTTTTTTTGAACGAAGACCGGCACCGATGATTGAAACTGGAATTTGTTGGTTGTCCAAGTTGATAGAAGCTTCTGAAGCGATCGAAATGTTTTCGATTTTCTTTCCAGAATCATGAGTTGTTGTCAGCAAAGCGGCAGAGGCAGTTGAAGTCATCGCGACAACGGCTGCGAGAGCAACGATCATATTTTTCATTTTTGAACTCCTTTATTGAGTCGTGTTTGTTTTTAAAATTCAGATGGCTGCACGTTTTATCGAGAAAGGCTCAAGCCAGCAACAAGAAGCTAACTGCCCGATTTGATTAACAATTCGTTAATGAAACCGAACCTGGATTGAATGTATTGAGGTACCCCAACGTGTGCGGGCAGGAAACTACGCCTTGCGTTATTCGCTTGTCAAATAAGGAGTCTGTTAAGCCTTCTGCTACACTGATTTCGCATGGCTGCTTCACCTTTTTTCCCAAAACTTCCCGTCGGCTGGTCCGAAGATTCTTTAACCATTCAGAACGGTTCGCTGAATCTGCGGGTCTTTAAGTCCAGCGATCTATCGCGCGGACGATTTCTGTATTTGATTCACGGTCAGGGCGAGCAGAGCGGACGATACGAGCATTTCCCTCATTACTTGAACGGAGTTGTCGACGCTGTCATCGCCATCGATATGCCTGGTCACGGAAAGTCATCCGGCGTACGCGGGCATATTGAAAATTTTGACCAATATTCCGATGCGGCGCTTGCCGGTTTTCATGCCGCGACAGAGTGGATGAAGAAATCTGCCTCCAACGTCCAAGCCCATTGGTTTGGCCACAGCATGGGCGGCTTGATCACTTTGCGAACCTTGCTGAAAGAGAAGAATCTCCCTCTGCGTGATGTGGCCGTTTCTGCTCCCCTTCTGGATTTGGCTTTGCCAGTTCCGAAGGTGAAAAAGTTTTTTGGCGAGCTGGTCGAGCCAATTCTAGGAAGCCTGAAACTTGGCAACGAGCTGGATGGAAGTTTGATCTCCCACGATCCCGAAGTGGCTAAGGCCTATGATTCGGATCCGCTGAATCACAGCTACGTCACGCCTCGATTTTTCGTGAATATGATGAAGGAAATGCCTTTGGTTCGCGAAAACCAGGGACCTTTTGCTTACAACCTTTTGGCCCTGGTTCCGCTGGCGGATCAGATCGTCAGCTGGAAGGCGACCTATCATTTCATGCAGAACTTAAAGATGGCTGAAGGAAAGAAGAAAGTTCTGACGAGCTTTCCGAATTTCTATCACGAGTCTTTCAACGATCTTGGCAAAGAGCGGGCTTTCACCGCTCTGGCAAATTGGCTGGCATAAGCGGCGATTTCACTCGCCGCTTCGATATTTGATTTACTGGAAGACCGCTGACAGAAGAATTTCCAGCATTTCGCAGGTGCTGAGACCTTTGATCTTCATGGTGACCATCAGCTCGTCACCTGGATTCATTTGCAAAGATGTCACCAGATTGTTGCTGGTACCTTGAACTGGCGGCAGCGTGAACTGGTTCGTACGTGGATCTTTCAGCATGTAAGAGAAAGTCGCTTCGTAATCACCGTTCGGTGTGGGCTGATCGTTTGTGCAGCCAGTCCCGATTCCATAGTTGGTTTCAGACAAAGAGAAAGTTCCCATGCGTGGAGCACGGAAATGAATGCGCTTGGTGTGCTCGGAACCTGGAGTCAGATTCATCACGACCACATGAGTTTGCGGGCCATTTTGGAAATTGTTGCCAACTTCGAAAGCCAAAATTTGATCTGGCTTTTGAGCTGGCAAACGGTCTTCGTTTTTCTTGGCACAGGCGAGGAATGAAAGAGACACGGCGACAAGTAGGATAGAGGCGAATGTATTTTTCATAGTAGAAACCGAGTATCCAGCGCCGAAAACTTTGTCAATTGAGATGCTGGCCCGGAATTTTTTACTTCCAAAGCAGATGATCGACCAAAACCAAGGCCACCATGGACTCGAGCACTGGGATCGCACGAGTTGCAATACAAGGATCGTGGCGCCCTTTTTTGGCAACATCGAGAATGGAACTGGTGGGCTTCAGCGTCACTTGCAGAATCAAGTCCTCACCTGTGGAGATTCCGCCACGGATCCCGCCGTAATTTGCGCTTTCAGCGTGTTGATGAAACTGTGTGCCGGTTTCACTTTCGGGAGAGCCTTCACCCAGCTGAAATCCAGCAACTGCGCCAACACTCATCAGTGCAGCGGCCAAATCGGATTTCAATTTGTGAAAGACCGGTTGGCCCAGACCTGGCACCATTTTCTGAACACGGATTTCGACTTTGGCTCCGTAGCTTTCGCCGCTGGCTTGTGCGGACTTCAAAAGATCACGAACCTCTTGATCGCGCGTTGAAGGGAAACGTGCGAAGAATCCGTCTTGCGGATAAGCCTCTGTGTGCGCGGCCTGAATGAAACTCTTCTTTTCTTCTTCGGTCAGTGTCAAGGGGCCGATCTGAGTCGAGAATCCCAAGATTCGAAGTTCTGGAGCTTGTTGCCTGAGAATCATTTTCGCAATGGCACCACCCATAACTCGCGCGACGGTTTCACGGCCAGAAGACCGGCCGCCTCCGCGGGGATCACGGTGGCCGAACTTCATCTGCCAAACATCGTCAGCATGTCCAGCGCGCGGACTGTTGGCAATTTGCTGGTAATCCTGCGAACGAGCATCTTGATTGCGGACAATCATCGCAATCGGAGTCCCGAGAGTCTTTCCTTCGAAAACGCCACTGAGAATTTCTGGTTCATCAGCTTCGTTTCTTTGTGAAACCACTTCGCCCGTTTGCAAGCCGTGATGTCCGGGGCGACGGCGCTCGAGTTCGGTTTTCAGCAGTCCCATGTCGAACGGAAGATTGGAAGGACAGCCATCGACGACGCAGCCTAAAGCTGTTCCGTGGCTTTCACCGAAAGTGTGAATCTGGAATCGGGTCCCAAATGTATTGGCGCTCATAGGGCACATTTAACCGATCTTGTATGCAGATGGCCAGAACTTCTTGGAAGCGGCTGCTCGGTATCTTTCCGCCTATTCCATTAGGTTGAGGGTCCAAAATTCTAGACCGCAAGGAGAAAGACAAGATCCAAACAGGAGAGTAAAGTCCCTGGATATCGAATTCCTGTGAGGTGCATATGAAAATTTTGCGACGTACTTTGTTTGTCCTCGTTGTGGTTCCTGTTCTTTGGGTGGTGGTTTCTTTGATTGGCAACCGCTTCGACGAAACGCTGGACCCGACCCTGCAATCTTTGATCGAGCAATCCAAGCGAATTCGGCCAACTGACGGTGGCGAGATTCGGCTGGGCCTTCTTTGGGATATACCGAATTGGCGCGAGGCCGCCCACGACGCTTTGATGGAGCGCAGGCCAGTTTCAGGAATTCAGAATAAAAGATTCAAGCTGGAATCCCTGTATATGTGTCAGGAAACGGATTACCTTTGCTCGAAAGAAGAATGGGAAAAGAACAAAGAAATCTTGGAAAAAGGTCTTTCGTCATCAGCAGAAGTTCGAAGGAGATATGAGCTTCTTTTCGATACCACAGATTTTGACGAGCCTTTCGAGTTCTCTTTTGATACTCTTCCGGCCGTCGCTGCTCAGTACCAAGTGTCCCGCCTTTTTCATCTCAGTCTCAACCAATTGCCTCCTGAAAAATCAGTTCTTCTATTGGTCAAAGAAGCAAAATGGCTTCGCAAGGTTCTAGAGAACCGATCAACCGTTCTGTCAAAACTGATGGATCTCAGCCATCTCAACGAAAATATTCATATGCTGAGCCGGTTGCTTCAACAGAATCCAAAATTATTGAAGACGCTTCCGGCAGATTATCTGGTGGCATATCAGAATATCATTCCACAGCAACTGCATCGGCTGGCTTTGGAGGGTGATATTCTGATGGCGACGACCGCCGTCGACAATGTTCGGGAATCTGCAATGGGGGTGAATCTCCTCTCGATGGATGGTGGTGCCGGAATTTTGGAGGAATCGACCGGCAAGTTTTTAAAGCTCTTCCTGCAGCCCAATGCCACGAAAAATCTCTTCTTCCGCCATTATATGAAAATGGATTCCACCAAATGCTGGCAAGAGGCCACCGAGGAAGCCTGCAAACAGCTGAATGACACCATGAATCCTTCTCATTTCAAACCTTTCTACAGTCTGACGAATCAAGTGGGCTATTCGATGCTGACGATATTACTGCCAAAAATGAATTATCTGCCGATGAAGACGAAAAAATTTGTAGATGATATCAACGGTACAATTGCGAAAATCAAAGGGCCTGGCGGTTTACTTTAGCCGCTAGCGGTCCCAGAAATCTCGCTGGGCGCGGGCTTGTTCTTTGAACATCATCAGACCATCGATGTACTGAGCCCCGACTTGCAATGCATACTCACGGGCCAGCGAATCTTCTCGGTAATTGAGATCGAGAACGAATTCGGGACGCCAATCTTCCGGCGGAAATTGGGCTTCGGGTGAGGCGGCCCAGATCAATATTCGCGGGCCTTCCAGCTGCATGGTCACGATCTAGTCGCGGCTGCGTTTTTGTTGATCGCCATGTTCAAGACGATAAGCCTTCGAGCGAGCCGAAAAACACAAAGCATGTGGGACGACTTTCAAAATCACAGGCAATGTCCCGCCACCACCCCAGACAGCGACGGAATCCGTATCTCCGGTGATTTGCGAAAACAATGCACGGAAACCATCAAGATCCGTATTGTGCGAATACCAAACCTGATCTTTGCGGACGAGTGTGTTCGCGCTTTCCAGTTCGCTTGCCAATGTCGAGCGGTAAGGAGTCCAATTGTAGATCCCGGATTTCAGGGGCGACGTCACTGCGGCTGCATCCAATCCCAGTTTTGGAAGCAATGCCATGGCCGCGTTGAGATCCTGTTGCTCGATATCGATTCCGAAAACGGGATGATTTTTTTTACTGAAGTATTCCTGCTGCTCGATCGGGGTTCGACTGTGGAAGATCGGATGCCCCAGAAGGGCTGCAAACTGAGCAGTGTGAAACGGAGTTGCCATCCATTCATACAACGTTGGCTGATCTAATGCCGAGCCCTGATCCAGACGGAAGAAATTAATTTTTTGGCGACCCTTCAGCCACTGCCGGATCCAATTCCACTTTCCGAATTCTGTCGAACGCGGAAGGATGCTGCGATTGGCAGGATCCTGCGCTTGCCACTCGAGCAGTACCGACAACTCTTGAAAGTTATGGGTCACCGGCGACAGTTTGATATGTGCAGATTCAGGAATACGGTGACGAGCCAGCTCCATTTCAAGATCATCGAGGCTTACCAGACTTGTCGAATCCATTTGATGAATCGAGTAAACCGGCGCTGGCCCAAAGGTGCAGGTGCCAAGCTCCATTGCCCAATCCCACCAAACCCCACCGGTGCGCAGAAATTCGCGCAGCCATTTGTTGGTTTGTCTTTGGCGAAGACTGATCAACACTCGGCGCGGAGGCAAAAGACTGGTCACGGTTTGGATTTGCTGCAACGTCAGAAGATCATCGCGCAATTCAAAGAAATCGACATCGAAATTGCGGATGCGGTTCTGCAGGCTTTCCATGTTTTGGAAATGTCCTGGCAGCAAAGTCAGAATTCCTCCAAGATTCCGGAAATCTTCTTGGAAGATTCTTTGCTCGACAGGATTTGGGCCTTCGATTCCTTCAGGCATGATGTACTCTTCGGTCGCGTATTTGCGGTAGCGTTCTTCCCGCAGTGGCAGGCGCTGAAGATATTCATCCAGGGGAGAAATTTCGGGATTCAGCCTCGGGCGATTGAGAAAGATTCGTCCCAAGGCATCGGTTTTTCTGCGAACCCACAATCGGCGGCAATCATTTGGAATTTCTTGCAGAGCGAATCCGGCACCCAGTGAAATCACAAAGTCCGGTTGGCCGAGGACCAATTGCTTGAAGACCTGGATTTCCAATTCACGAAATCGCGCTTCACCGAGCTCGGTGAAGATCTGGCCGATGGTCTTTCCCTCACGAAATTCGATCTCGCGATCGAGATCAAAAAATTTGGTCTGTGGGTTTGAGGCTTTCAAATAGACTTTCAGTCTTTCCAGAAGATGAGACTTGCCCGTTCCACGATGTCCCAGCAAAACCAGTTTCATGGATGAACTCCAAGCGCTTGCCAAAATTCAGGATAACTTTTGCTGACGACTTGTGGAGTTTGGATTTGAACCTCAAAGCCCATCAGTTTGAAAAGTCCTGCGGCCATGGCCATGCGATGATCTTGATCCGGATTGAACTTGAAAGATTTTGTCCGGATTTGCGATCCCATCCCAGTGATATGCAGACCATCTTCTTTCAAAGAGCTGATCACACCCGCCAGTTTCAACAGTTCGTGGGTTTTCGCAATGCGATCGGATTCTTTATGCACCAAATGCGGGGCGCCTCGGAGCGAGGATTCGCCTTTGGCAAACGCACAGGCGACAGCCAAGACTGGAAATAAATCAGGCGTCGATTTCAAACTGATATCAATTGCCTTGAGCTGTTCTGGCTTTTTCACAGTGATCTTCGATCCAGATTGCTCGACGGAAACACCCATTTTTTTTAGAATAGCGAAGGATTCGAAATCCGGTTGGAAACTTTGCGATGTTCCGTTGGCAATGGTTGCTTGTCCCGCCAAAGCACCGGCCGCTGCGATGGCAAATGCCGAGCTGTAGTCGGGTTCCATCGATATTTTAAATTCTGTCGCTTTTTGTCCGGCGGGGATTCGCCAATGATCGCCTTTTTGTTCGATTTGCATTCCGAAATGGCGGGCCATCTCGACACTCATTTGCCAATAGCCTTCGGAAACCCCGGGCTTCATTTCGAATTCCAAATCAAACGGCAAATTCCAGCTGTTTAACAGCAATGCCGTCGCAAATTGGCTCGAGCTTTGACGATGGACATGCAAAGGCATCAATGGCTTCTTCCAACCCTCGCTTTGAATCAGGATCTTGTCCGGCAGAAGCTGGCACGCCACGGACAACTGACTGAGCATGTAAACGAGATCATCCTGTGGGCGGCTGAGCAAACGAGGGCTGCCGGTCAGATGGAAAATTCCCGATTCTCGGGCGGCTCGAAGACTCATAAAGCGAATGACCGTTCCAGCCTCACCGCAATGAATTTCCTTTTTTTGAATAAAGGAAACCACGGCTTGCTTCATATGGCGGACGTCATCGCAATTGGAATTTCCGGAAATTTGAATTTGCGGGAAATAGCTTTGCACCAGCAAGGCTCGATTCATCATCGACTTGGATGCCGGAATGTCGCCTTGAAAATGGAAAGGCTTCACGCCTTCTGCCTTTCGATCTCCTGAAGAATTTCAGGAATAGAGACAGACTGGATCACCGGCTGACCCGGTTTTTTAAGAAAAATAAATCGCAGTTTGGATTCGCTCACTCGCTTTTTATCTTGAGACAGAAAACGAGCCGGGTCACGCAAAGTTTGCAGATAAGGTTTGTGATCCGAAATCGTCAGAGGCAGATTTTTGAGCAGCTTTTTCGATTTGCTCCATTCCAGCGCAAACCCAAGACCATACAAAACCGACCGGCCGTGGCTGTTTCCCAATTCAGCTTCGAAAACATGACCGACGGTGTGCCCAAAATTCAAGAGATGGCGAATGCCCTTTTTCTCGAGCGGATCTTTGGCGACGATCTTGTATTTACCGTTGATTAAGCGCGGAAGAATCTTCCACAAGGCTTTTCCATCCCAGGTGCGAACAGACGAGAATGCTTTCCAAAGGCCGCCTCCCTCCAGCAAAGAGATCTTCAAGGCTTCGCCGTAGGCATCCTCAATTCGGGCCATCGGCTGCTGAGCCAAAAGCGCTTCGATCAGCCAAACTTGTTTGGGGTGATGGAAGGTTCCGATCTGATTTTTGATGCCGTTGACGTTCAGTGCGTTTTTCCCGCCATGAGCCGAATCAATCGCCGCCAGCCATGTGCTAGGAACCTGAATCAGGTCCACTCCGCGCTTGAGAACGCTGGCCAGGAATCCTGCAAAGTCACCGACAGAGCCGCCGCCGATGCAGATGATCTGCAAAGGACGCTGCTCGATCTTTTGGGTGAGACTGATGATCTTGGTGACTTCAGTTGAAAATCGGCCGAGGTCTTTGAGCTCTTCACCCGAGGTCACAGCCAACTGAAACGGAAATTTTCCCAGCCAATCTTTCAAAGCTGGGTTTTGCAGAAGAATTTGATCAAAAATAACAATCGAGCGTTCCGGTTGGAACGCTTTAATCGCCGGCAGCTGTTTTGAGTATTTCAACTGCGGCTTGGTGAATTTCAATTCTTGGCCTCAAGAATCTGTTCGGCATGATGGCAGGCCACCTGAGTCTTCGCGACTGGGCGAAGCTCGGGCACCACTTGCTTACATTTTTCCGTCATATAAGGACAGCGCGTGTGGAAGCTGCAACCAGATGGTGGATTCAAAGGCGAAGGCAATTCGGTGGCATCGACAACTTCAGTGATTTCCGATCCCTGACCCAGCTTCGGCGTGCTTCGCAGAAGCAGGCGCGTGTAAGGATGCAAAGGCGTCGAGAAAATTTCATCACGAGAGGCGATTTCCACAATTTTTCCCAGATACATCACGGCCACGCGATGGGCGAGGAAGCGAACGACACCTAGATCGTGAGAGATAAACAGATAGCTCAGACCTTTTTGCTGTTGCAGATCCAAAAGCAGATTCAGAACCTGCGCTTGCACAGATACGTCCAATGCAGAAACGGGTTCGTCACAAATGATCAGCTCGGGCTTGGTCACCAAAGCGCGGGCGATGCCGACACGCTGTCTTTGACCACCACTGAGCATATGCGGATAGCGCTGTAGAACTTCCGGACGAAGACCCACCAGCTGAGCCGTGTTTTCGACCAGAGATTTGATTTCATCTGGCGGAACTTCGCGGATTTTCAAAGGCTCGGCAATAATATCGAAAATCTTTTTTCGTGGATTGATCGACGAATAAGGATCTTGGAAAATCATCTGCATAAAGCCCGGCAGCTCCCGTGAACTGATGCTGTTCAGATCACGTTTGCCGATAGTGACTTTGCCTTCGGTCGCATCTTCGATCTTTAGTAGAACTTTAGCCAGCGTTGACTTTCCACAGCCGGACTCGCCGACCAGGGCCAGTGTTTCACCCTGAGCGACACTGAGGCTGACCCCGCGCAGAGCTTGAACCTTCAAAGGCTCTTTGAAAGCCCGAGGCGATGTAAATGTTTTTCGGACGTTATCAATGACGAGCACTATTTCTTTTCCTTAAATCGGTCTTGAGCCTGACGAACGGATTTTCTGAAGTTTTCGAAAGCTGAGCTAGCTCCTGCTTTGAGGTCTTCCCAGGCTTTTCCGCTCGAGGTTTTCATTTTCTGGATTTGTGCACCCAGTTCGGCTTGGTCTTTTTTGAGGCTATCGATTTGAGTCTGCATGTCGTTTTTCGCAGACCCGCTGGTCGACTTGGCTTTTTCCTGCAGCTCTTTAACTTGAACTTTCAGGTTTTCATAACCTTGCTCGAGTTCCTTTTGAACTTTCTCTTTGGTTTCTTTGATTTCTTCGGCATGCGTGACACCGAAAGAGATTCCCAGCAGCAAAACAAGAACGGCGAATTTCATCACGAACTCCTATCTTGAGACCAACAGTTGATTGGCTTGAGTGGTTAAAGGTTTCAAACAGCGGACCTCGCGGTCAGCCGTCAACTGAGTCAGCTTCACAGGCGCCTTTTCGCAGTTCGCATCTTTATACGAACATCGCGGATTGAGCTGACAACCCGAAGGACGCTGACCTAAATGCGGAACCATTCCCGTAATCGTCGGAAGACGGAAATCTTTCGACTCGTGCGCATGCAAAGCCGGCAAGCATTTCAGCAAACCTTCGGTGTAAGGATGGCAAGGCCGTTGGATCACATCCATCGATTTGCCTTCTTCGACAATTTCGCCCGCGTACATCACCAACAAACGGTCGGTGTTCTGAGCAATCACACCCAGATCGTGCGAAATTAAAATCAAAGACATGTTTTTTTCTTTTCGCAGCTTTTGCAGAAGCGAAAGAATCTGTTTTTGAATTGTCACATCCAAAGCCGTGGTTGGTTCGTCTGCAATCAGAATTTTTGGCGAGCACGCGATCGCCATGGCGATCATCACACGCTGGCTCATCCCGCCTGACAGTTCATGCGGAAATGCCTTCAAGCGAGACTGAGGATCTGGAATTCCCACCTGCTGAAGCAATTCGATCACTTTCCCACGCATTGCAGACTTTGGAATATTTTGGTGGATTCGCAAAGTTTCCGAGATTTGGTATTCGACATTGAAGCATGGATTCAGGCTGGACATTGGATCCTGAAAGATCATCGAAATTTCAGAACCGCGAATCTTCAGTTTTTCGGCTTCGCTCATCTTGCGGATGTCGCGGCCTTTGAAAAGGATTTCGCCGCTGGGAACAATCGCGTTGTTCGCGAGCAGATCGAAAACCGCGAGGCTGGTCACACTTTTTCCCGAACCAGATTCGCCGACAATGCCAAGGGCTTCGCCTTCGTTCAGATCAAAGTTGATATCTCGCAGGGCTTGGATCTCGCCAGTCGAGGTCGAGAAATGTACATTCAGATTTTTGACTTGAAGTAGACTCATGCGCGTTTCACCTTTGGATCAAGTGCATCACGAAGTCCGTCGCCCAACAAATTGAATGCGATCACCACAATCAAAATACAAAGTCCCGGCAACGTCACCAGCCAAGACGCAGATTCAATATAGGCGCGGGAATCTGACAGCATCGTTCCCCACTCGGGCATTGGTGGCTGAGCACCCAATCCTAAGAAGCCCAAGGCCGCGGCATTCAAGATACCATCGCTGAATCCGAAGCTGGCCTGAATCAGCAGAGGCGCCATGCAATTTGGAAGAATATTGATGATGTAGATCCGGAACCAAGAAGCACCGAAACTTTTCGAAGCGACAACGTAGTTCTTTTTCTTTTCGACCAAGATCGAAGCACGAACGATGCGCACAACGTTTGGCAAAGTCACGATACCAACGGCAATGACCGTGTTGATCAGGCTTGGGCCTAAGATCGCAACCACCACGATCGCCAGCAAAATCGATGGCAGCGCCAACAAGATATCCATCAGACGCATGATCACGGCATCAATCCAACCTCCAAAAGATCCGGCCAAGAGTCCCAGCCACAATCCAAAGAACAAGTTGAAAGCGACGACGAAAAATCCAATGCCCAAAGAAACACGGGATCCATAAATCAAACGCGAGAACAAATCGCGGCCCAGATCATCCGTTCCCAACAGGAACTGACCCAAATGTCCTTCCGCCCAGAAAGGTGGAACG
This sequence comes from uncultured Bdellovibrio sp., assembly GCA_966211485.1. Taxonomy (GTDB): domain Bacteria; phylum Bdellovibrionota; class Bdellovibrionia; order Bdellovibrionales; family Bdellovibrionaceae; genus 21-14-0-10-47-8. The sequence continues at coordinate 4,021 of CBIHPB010000009.1, read as the reverse complement.
CGCAGAGACTCGGCAAACACTGTAATCGGCTCGAACGGTGCAATCAAAGGCGCGAAAAGCGCGACCAGTGTGATCAAGCCGACCAGGCATAAACCCAGAACCGCACCGCGGTTTTGTCGGAACAAATACCAAAATTCAATCATGATTGGGTCCTCATACGTGGATAAACCCACAAATAAACAACATCCACCAGCAAGTTCACCATGACGATCAAAAACGCCAGGTACAAAACACCGGCTTGAATCACGGGATAATCACGAGCCTCAACTGATTTCACCAGCCAACGGCCAATGCCGGGCCAAGAGAAAATCGTCTCGGTCAAAACAGCTCCGGTCAGCAGCGTTCCCACCAAAAGACCGATCACGGTAACAATCGGAATCAAAGCATTGCGAAGAGCGTGAATAAACACGACTCGGAATGCATTGAGACCTTTTGCTTTGGCTGTGCGAACGAAATCTTCGCCCAAAACTTCCAACAAAGATGAACGAGTCATACGAGCCATTACTGCCAAAGGGATTGTTCCCAGAACGATGGCCGGCAGAACCAAATGCTTGAGAGCATCGAAGAAAGCGGCGCGGCCTTCTTCACTGAACCAGGCATCGATCAGCATGAAGCCCGTTTTCACGGGGATGTCATACATCACATCCATGCGGCCAGAGACTGGAAACCAGCCCAGGGTTACAGAAAACACGATCACAAGGATCAAGCCCCACCAGAAAATCGGCATCGAATAGCCGACCAGCGAGACACCGATCACCGAGTAGTCGAAAACAGAATTTCTTTTTACCGCGGCTAGAATTCCCATCGGGATTCCAAGCAGAACTGACCAGATCAGGGCGATCATTGACAACTCGACGGTGGCCGGGAAACGAGACCAGAATTCTTCTGAGACTGGGCGGCGGGAAACGATGGATTCGCCCATGTTTCCTTGCAAAGCATTTCCGACAAAGATGAAGTATTGCTCGACGACTGGTTTATCCAGGCCGAAGCGGGCTCGCATTTGTTCGACGACGACGGGGTCACCGCCACGTTCGCCGAGGAGGTTCAAAACCGGATCGCCAGGAATCATTCGAATCAGGCCGAATGCGATGATGCTGGCGCCGACGAGGGTTGGAATGACCAAAAGGAATTTTTTAAAGATACCGAGGAGCAAGGTAACTGCCTTCCGTTAACTACAAATAACTATTACTAAATCCGGTTCTTGTCCGTCCATGGCCGCATTTCCTGAAAATTCGGCCATCCAGGCCTCACCCCTTCGGGGCGCTTTGCGTTTTCAGGAAACCAATATATTGGGGAGGAAGAGGGGAATATCAGGTGATATTCTCTTACTTTTTCTCCCCTCCTAAAAAGGGAAATCCTGATAACCTTCGGTTATCAGGATTGCAAGTCCGACGAGGACCACTCTTGAATATAATTCCAGAACGGGCGCGCTCGCAAAGCAAGCACGCCATCTAGGATTACTTCAAATCCACTTTCTCAAACTGCTCGGTTCCGAATGGGTGGATTTCGTATCCGACCACATTCGAAGACATCGCACGGTAGACGCGGGCGTGAGCCAGAGTCACCCAAGGAGCTTCTTGTTTGAAAATCGTCTGAGCTTTCTTATATAGGTCCGTGCGCTTTTTCACGTCCGGAGTCTGTTTCGCTTGTTGAATCAAGTCGTTGAAAGGCTTGTAGCACCAACGAGCCAGGTTTGAACCTGCCTGAACAGACGAGCAACCCAATAAAACGTTGAAGAAGTTGTCTGGATCGCCGTTGTCACCCGTCCAACCCATTTGGATCATCTGGTGTTCACCTTTTTTCGATTTTTCCAGGTAGGTCGGCCAGTCATATGTCACCAGCTTCACCTTGACGCCAATCTTGGCCAGATCCGCTTGCATCATTTCACCCATCTTTTTGCCGCCTGGGTTGTATGGACGGGAAACTGGTAATGTCCACATTTCAGTTTCGAAACCGTTTGGATAGCCGGCTTTTGCCAACAGAGCTTTCGCCTTTTCCACGTTGTAATCAAAGTCTTTTACAGAATCGTTGTAAGACCAGATTGTCGGAGGAATTGGATTTTTCGCCAAAGCTGCGCGATTCATGTAGATCGCTTCGAGATAAGCTTTGCGGTTCAACGCCATATTGATCGCTTCACGAACTTCTTTCTTCGCGAATGGACCTTTTTCAACGTTGAAAGCCAAATAACCGACGTTCAGGCCTTCTTTTTCTTTCACCGCGATTTTGCCGTTTGATTTGAAGCTGTCGATGTCCTGAGGAGCTGGTTCAGCGATCAGGTTGCACTCGCCAGCTTTCAGCTTTTGAGATCGAACAGATGGATCTGGAGTGATCGCGAAAACCAAGTTTTCGATCTTCGGCGCGCCCTTCCAGTAGTTTGTGTTCGCTGTGTAACGGATCAGAGTGTCTTTTTGGTAAGACTTGAAAACGAAAGGACCGGTACCGATTGGGTTGGTATCAACCTTCTCCATGGTTTTCGCTTTTGCCATCGCATCTGCGTATTCAGCCGACAGGATGCTGGCGAAATCCATCGCGATGTTTGCCAAGAACGGAGCTTCTTGTTGAGACAAGGTGAACACGACTGTGTAGTCGTCTTTCTTAGCGATGTCCTTGATGATCTTTCCCATCTCCATGCCTTCGAAGTACTCGTAAGTACCGCCAGAGATTTTTGCGTATGGGTGATCTTTCAGGCGTTGACGGTTGAAAGAGAAGATCACGTCGTCAGCGTTGAAGTCGCGAGTTGGTTTGAAGACGTCGGTTGAGTGGAACTTCACACCCTTGCGAAGAGTGAAAGTGTAAGTCAGGCCGTCTTTAGAGACTGTCCACTTTTCAGCCAAAGCGGGCTCGATCTGAGTTGAACCCTGTTTGAATTCGACCAGAGTGTTGTAGATTGTGTGTGAGCTGGCGTTGAAAGTAGGTCCATCTGTCGCGAGTTGAGGATTAAATGAGCTTGGACTTCCTTCAGAGCAATACACGAAAGTTTTAGCTGCTTGAGCGTTCAAACCGATGAACACCAGCGCTGTTAGCAAAACTGCTTTTTTCATAGTGATTTCCCCCATTTTTAGGAATGCCTGGTTCTATCCTAAGTGCTTTGAAAAACGCCATTCGCATCGCGTTATGTGCGACGAAATTCGAGGCCTCTGAAGTGAAAATTGGCTACCGCGTCTGGGACTTCTAACCCTAAAATAGAAGCAATGAAATTTCGCGTACCTTCCTTCGTTAAATTGATTTTCTGGATGGGTTTGATGTGGGGATTGGGCTGGTTGCTGAACTGGGCCACCTCTTTTCCTGAAATCCACTGGTTTCCGCTTGTCCTGCTAGGTGCCGGAATTTACCTGTATATTGAAAAACCCCTACGCCTCAGTGGCGTCTCCCAGACCGTGGAATCGGCAGTAATTACGGTCTGCGGCTTGGTTTTTGTTCTACACATGGGTTGGATTTTTTTGGTTCCCCGCTTGGCAGAAGAAGAGTTGGGAAGCCAGCCTTGCTCGCCGAATACTGTTGAAGCCCTTTGCTATACTTTTAATCAGGAAAATTGTTCAGCGGTTTGGCAGCATTTCAGCCAAGAATGCACGGACGAGGTGAAACGAACCGTCGTTTCCAAGCGCTCAACCGTTTTGACCGGCCCGATTGTTCGTCGATGTGTGTACAAGCGGTTGGATCAAGCATTTCGTAGCAATCGGCGAACACCTTTGAACGATCGCTGCTCTCAGTTTTTCAGCTCTCTGGATGCGCCATCTCTTTAGTGACATAGGCCTGCCACTCTTCGGGCGTGTTGAGATTCAGTCGGATTCTGGAATCGTGAACATCGACATAGTCGACTTTCAGATCGGCAAAGAACTCGTCCAGCCGGCGGGGTCGGTCTTTGAATTTTTCAATCGCCACTGGCCCCAGCCAAATGGGATGCCCGCCTTGATGTTTGTAGGAGGGTTTCACGGCCTGCTGGCCGTCTTGAATGCCCGTCCAGATTTGGGAAATGAGTTTTGATTTCAGCGGCACATCGATCGGCGAAATGAAACAGCCT
>CBIHPB010000008.1:0-26681 GCA_966211485.1 uncultured Bdellovibrio sp. | reverse complement strand
GCGACCGATCTGGGCCGGCGGACAAAGCCCAATCTGAAAGTCGGAATTTGCGGCGAGCACGGCGGAGATCCGGATTCGATCGAGTTCTTCCACGGTGTCGGACTGGATTATGTGTCGTGCTCTCCATACCGAGTGCCAATCGCACGATTGGCAGCAGCTCGAGCCGCGATTCAATCCCGAAAAACTCAGCACTAAGAATCAACAATGGCCCATATCAAGCCCGAACAAATTTCTGATTTGAAAGAGACCCTGGAGAAAATCCGGGGTCTTGAAAATTTAAAAGAGAAAAGTTTGGGTACGTTCTACTATAAATCCACACCGTTTTTGCATTTCCATACGAAAGAAGATCGGCGCTGGGCGCATGTGAAAACCACCGATGGGGCCTGGAAAGAAATAGTCATTCCGTTTAAAGCCACTGTGACAAAACGAAAACAGTTTCTCAACTCGATCATTCGAATGCACAAAGCTTTTTTCAAAAAGTAGGTGGCGTTCGATGGCTGACACGTGGAATCCCGAACAATATGATCGGTTTAAAAACGAAAGATCTCAGCCCTTTTTTGATTTGATGGGTCTTCTGGATACCAAAGCCAAGATCTATCAGGCCGTCGATCTGGGGTGTGGCACGGGCGAGCACACCCAGCTTCTGCATGAAAAATTTCACGTCAGTGAAACACGGGGAATTGATTCGTCAGCGAAGATGATCGAAAAAGCCAAGACGATTCAATCAAAGGGGCTGCAATTCCAAATCGGCGCGATTGAATCTTTCGTCGCCGATCAACAGTACGATCTGATTTTTTCCAACGCTGCCATTCAGTGGTGTGGAAATCACGAAAATCTTTTTGCCGGTTTCAAATGTGCGCTGAAGCCTGGCGGGCAGTTGCTGGTGCAAATGCCGATGAATTTCGATTATCCAACCCACACGGTGGCGGACCTTGTGGCTGCTCGCGAGCCCTACAAATCTCTTCTGAGCGACCCCCGGGGCGAAGCAGGACGAGCGGTCTTACCGCCGGAAACCTACGCCGGTCTGCTGCATCGGCTGGGATTTCGCGAGCAAAATGTCTTGATGAAAGTGTATCCGCATGTCCTGCCGGATCGGGAGCATGTGATCGAGTGGGTGAAGGGAACGATGCTGACGTCATTTGAAAAACGCCTGCCGAAAGATCAGTTCCAAAATTTTGTGAATGAATACCGAACCGAACTTTTCAACGTTTTGCCGGATGAAAAGCCCTTCTTCTATCCGTTTAAGCGTCTTTTGATGTGGGCCCGGGTTTGATCACTCGACAGATTTCAGTCCGTATTTTTCCAAAAACTTGAGATCTCGTCCGGAAAGGCGAAGATTTTTTCGATCCTCGTCCCAGATTTTCATCAGCTTTGCGCTCTCTGGATTTTTCGGTGAAAAGACGGGCTTTTCCACCAGGGGCTTGGAAAAGTATCCTCCCACCGTCAGCTGATCTTGCAGTCCGTTTTGCTGAATCACGTAGCTGCCGATCAGAAAAGCTTCATTGAAGGTGTCCAATCGTCCAATGGCGATCAAGCGCATCAGCTGTTGAATTCCGTCGGTTCCGCCGACGACGGTGATCTGGTTTGATTTCTTCGGATCTTTTAAAAAGCGCTGAAAGTCCGGATCCAGTTGCGAGTAATCATAGCCGACAATATTTCCCACCCGCAGGCCTTTCAAAGAGTTCACCCCTTTGTACTTCCAGTTGCTGCCCCGGCGAATAAAAAAGGCCTGCTTGTAGGCGAAGGTGGACTCTTCCGGGAAAAGAATGTTTTTTTCTTGGACGCCATCCGGAACCTCGGCCAGAAGATGGCATTGACCTGTCGCTGTCATTTCGATGCCGCGAGCATAGGGAACTTCGCGAAACACGACATCATAGCCGTGCTTTGCGAAAACCGACTGCATCAGATCAATGGTAAAACCGCGGTTGAAATTTTTCTCGCTTGGAAAAATCGTCGAAGGCGGCCATTCGTCATAACACAGAATCAGCTCTTTCCTTTTCACGGCGGCGGTCAATGTCAGCGCGACTGAAATGAGGAGGGCGACTCTTAAGAGAGCCACTGCCGGGGCCCGTGCGAGAAAAGATCTTGCTGGAAAAAACGTTGCTCGTCCTTGGCACCGCTGATGATCGGAAGCTGCAGGACAAAGCAGGTGTTGGCGCTGGTGGCATCCAGGTGAATTGTTCCCTGATGATTGCGGGCAATGCCGGCCGAAATGCTCAGCCCAAGGCCCGTGCCTTTGCCGACCGCTTTTGTTGTAAAGAAGGGTTGCATGATTTTACTTTGCAGTTCGACGGGGACGCCTTTGCCGCTGTCGATCACGCGGATTTGCACGTGGCTTTTGCCTTCCTGAACGGTGATGCGAATCCATTTTTCAGGAAGGCCCGCGACCGCATCAAAAGCATTCGATAGCAGATTCAAAAGAACTTGGGAGATTTCGACACTGCGGCAGGCGATCATCAGGTTTGCCGGCAGCGGATCGATTAAAATCTGCACATCATGATTTTTAAAATGCTCGCGGCAAAGACTGAGAGTGTTCTCAACCACCGAGTGCAGGCGTGTGGCTTCCAGTGCATCATTGCGGCCGTCGCGTGCAAAAAATCTGAGCCCTTCGATAATTTTGGCGATTCGGTCTGAAGTCTCCGTGATTTTCAGTGCATGGCTTTGCAGACGCTCGACATCCAACTGTCCGTTTTTCAAGGCTTTGCTGAGAATTTCCGATTTCAACCGGATCACGGCCAGTGGATTGTTGATCTCGTGGGCGACACCGCCAGCCATTTCACCCAGGGCACTCATCTTCGAGGCGTACTCGAGCTTCTGCATTTGCTCAAGCACCAGATCCGTTTTTTCCTGAACCTTTTGTTCCAGTTGCAGATTGAAGTCGGCCACTTCTTGATAGGATTTTTCCAGTTTATCCTGCATGGCTTGGATCGAGCTAACCAAAACATCCAGTTCATCAGCTTCTTCGGCATTGGCCGGAGTCCGATCCAGCTGCAGGGGGTGAGACGGATGCCGGATGTCCCATTTTCTCACGTGGCGTGTGATTGCCTCCAAGTGGCGTGTCAGGAGTTGATGAATCACAAGGAAGATGAGGCTTGAAACCAAAATCGTCTTTAAAAATTGGGTCAGGAAAATCACGAAAATCTTCTTGTGCAAACGCTGGTAGACAGGTTGAAGAGAGGCGGAAATCTGCATGTGCCCGACAGGAAAGCGGCCGTTGGAATTTTCAAATATAAATGGATATTGAATGGTAATGGCTTTCTCAAGTGGATGTTGTCCTTTGCTGACCGTCGAGAAGCCTTGCTCGTCGAAGACTTCTACGAATTCGATGCCGGGATTGCTGAGGATGCCGCTGATTTCCGCTTCCACTTGGGCGCGGTTCAATTCCCAAACGGAACGGGTCAAACTGTCGAGATGGATTTTTTTAATCAGTTCCAGGCGTTCGTGAATTTGCGAGACGTCTTCGTGGTAATCAAAACCCAGTTGCACGGCCGTGATCAACAAAGTCATCAGCGAGCTCACCAAGAAAATCGCTGCCAGCAACTTGCCGGAAATGGTTTTTCGAAGCCGTTTGAAGCTTCGGTATGCTGTGCGATCTAAAAGACGAAATGTCATTTAAGCTGTAAGTCCTACCATCAAGTCCTAAAATCGGCGCCAACATGACAAAAGTAGGCGGGGAAGCCAAGCCGATCCCTGGTTTTAAAGAAATCTTCGCATTTTATTTTGATATACCTTGAGGAAACTCTAGTCCTCAAAAAAAAGTGAGTCGAGCAATTGCACCTTTTTGTGCGGCAAAGGTGTCTGAAGGTCTGTGCCATATTTGCTTTGGAATTGAGCAGAGGCTGCACGTTGAAGAGGCAAAACTATGTCAATTGACGCTTGGCGAAAGCTGTTCGCGTGGGAACTCAGGAAAATCAATCAGATCGTGCGAACTAGACCATTGACTTGGAGTCCAAAGCCCCTTCAAATTTGAAACTGGATAAAAGCTTACATTTGAGGAGTGCGCATTGAGAATCAAAAAGATCGAGCTCATTGGCTTTAAGTCATTCAAAGACCGAACGGTGATCCAGTTTGACGCGGGTATTACCGGTATCGTCGGTCCCAATGGTTGCGGAAAATCCAACATCGTCGACGCGCTTGTTTGGGTCATGGGCGATATGTCCGCCAAAGATCTTCGTGCCAGCACGATGACCGACGTGATCTTCGCCGGTTCCGAAGGCTATGCGCCGATGGGAATGGCCGAAGTTTCTCTGACACTCGAGAACGACGGCGGACCTTTCCCGGCCAAATACATTCGTTTCTCGGAAGTTATGGTGACTCGTCGTCTGCACCGCAACGGCGAATCCGAATATTATGTGAACAAAGAGCCGGCTCGTCTGAAAGACATCCAAGAAATTTTCATGGATACAGGTGCGGGTGCGAAAGGATTCTCGATCATCCAGCAAGGTATGATCGGTAAGATCATCACCGCCAAGCCCGAAGACCGCAAAAATCTGATCGAAGAAGCGGCCGGTATCACCAAGTTCAAAGCACGCAAAAAAGAATCTCAGCGAAAACTGCAAGCGACCGAGCAAAACTTGGTTCGTCTGCAAGATATCATCGGCGAATTGAAGCGCCAGATCGATTCTCTTCAACGTCAAGCCCAGCGTGCGGAACGATATCGCAATCTGAAAAATCAAATCGAAGCTTTGGATCTGTGGGTGACCTCACTACAATTCAAAGATTTGAAACAGGCAGCTGACGAAGCCCAGGCGATCTTCCAAGAAGCACAAAACATGGAAGTCGAAGGCGGCTCGAATCTTTCTCAGTTGCAGGCGGACCTGGAGGCTTTGAAGCTTTCAATCCTCGAGCAAGAGAAGAAAGTCGATGAAACTCAGGCTCAGCATTATGACAAGCAGTCTCAGGTTCAGAAAAAAGAATTGGAAATCCAAGAGCTCAAGTTCGAAATCGAACAAGCTCGCCGCAATGAAGTGATGACCGGCACCCTTTTGCAAGAGCAAGAAGCCCGTCGTGAACTTTTGATGCGCGATCTGGGGAACCTGGAATCTCAGGCGACTGAGTTGAAGACCGAGTCCGAGTCTTTGTCGACGGAATTTGCGTCGAAAAATGAAGTGTTCCAAGAGGCGCAGTCGCGAGTGGGTGTGGTCGATGAAGAGTTGACCAGCAAGCGTCGCGAATTGTTTGCCCTGGGACAAAGCGAATCGTCGGTGGATGCCAAGGTTCAGTCTTTGAATTCACAAATCGAGGATGTGCGCGAGCGTGAAGAAAACGAGCGCATGGTTCTGCAAGAGCTGAAAGAAAAACAAATTCAGTTCGAAGACCGCCGTCGCAAAGTCACAACTGATCTCGATAAAGAACGCCAATTGCAATTGGATCTGGCATCGGATGTCGAGTCTTTCGAAGCCAATCGCAAGATCTTGCAAGAGAACATCGCTACCAAGCGTGAGGAAGTCGAACAATTCAAAGACGAATTGAACACGGTGACCTCTCGCTTGTACGGTTTGGAAAACCTGCAAAGCAACTTCGAAGGCTTCGAAGAGGGCGTGAAAAACGTCATGCTTTGGCAAAAAGCCAAGACAGCTGAAATCACAGCCGATGGATCTGTCAGTTTCCAACCGGTTGCCGAAGTCGTTGAAGTTCCATCTGAATACGAAGTGGCGATGGAAGCTGCTTTGGGCTCACGCCTGCAAATGCTGCTGACTCAAGATTCAGACCGTGCACTTCAAGCTGTTGATTATTTGAAAGAACACAACTCAGGCCGCGGATCTTTCTTCGCAAGCAGCCTGAATTCACAAGCCGCTCGTCCACATGCAGAAGCTCCAGCCGGTGAAGGCGTGAAAGCTTTGCTGAAAGATGTGGTTCGCGCTTCGGATCGCTATCAAAATTCTGTCAGCTATCTTTTGGATGGCGTGGCTGTCGTCGATTCGATCCGCACAGCTTTGGCTTTGCGTGCGAAACATGAAGGTTGGACATTCGTCACAGTTGACGGTGACACGCTGACAGCGGACGGAGTTCTGACCGGTGGTGCCTCAGAAGGTGCTGAATCCGGTGTCTTGAAGCGCCGTCGTGAAATCAAAGAATTGTCCGAGAAAAAAGGCGAATGGGCAGGGAAACTTGCCTTGGCTCAAGCGGCTTTGAAAAAGCTGGAAGAGCAATTGGCCAATGTGGTGAATGATTTTGAAGGTGCCCAAAAGCGCAAGATGGATCAGGAAATCAAAGTCGCTGAACTGAAAAAAGATCTCGAGCGCGCTGAAACGGAATTGCAAAACGCCGTCTACGCGTCGGACCGCCAGGAAAAAGAATTGGCTCGCATTTCCGATCAGCTTCGTTCGCAAGAGCAAAAGCTGGAAGAGTTGGAAGCAAGCCTGCTTGAGACTCGCGAAAAGAAAGCGGCCACCGAAGCTTTGGTGGAAGAGCTTCAATCCGAGCTCACCAACACCCGCATGGGCTTTGATGGCATGCAATCCGAAGTGACGGACCTGCAAGTTCGTTCCGCTTCGAAATCGCAAGAATTCCAAGGTGTTCAACGCCAACTGGAAATGGTTCGCCGTTCGGTTGAAGAATTGAATTCACAACTGAACCGCATGAGCGAAGAGTCTGAAAAGAACTCGACTGTCATGTCGGAATCCCAGTTGAAACTGGAAGAAAAGAAAATCGAATTCGAACGCTGGATCCATGAAGTCGAAGAGCTGAAAGCTTTGGCGGCTCATACGAAGGATTACTACGAACAGATTTCAGCGCAAGCGGACGAAATCGAACAGCAAGTTCAGGTTTCTCAACGGGCGGCCAACGAGCGCCAGCACCGCATGAACGAATCTCAATTGAAATTCGAACAAGCGAAGATGAAAGAGCAGTACCTGATCGATCAAATTCGTGAACGCTACATGCTGAATCTGCCAGAAATCTATGAACAGCACCTGAACAACGAAGGTGACATCAGCTCGGCGGAAGCGGATCTGAAAGATCTGCGTGATCGTCTGGCGAAGATCGGCGAAGTGAATCTGTCAGCGATCGAAGAGTACGACGAGACCGCGAAACGCTACGAATTCCTGACTCAGCAGCAGACTGACCTTACCGAGGCAAAAGAGCAGCTCAAGCGCGTGATCGATCGAATCAATCGCATTTGCTCGCGCCGATTCAAAGAGACCTTTGATCTGGTCAATGACCGCTTTACACGTGTGTTCCCAGTCCTTTTCGGAGGCGGGGAAGCGCGTTTGGAATTGGTTGAAGATCCAGAAAAGCAAGAAATGGGTATCGAGATCATCGCTAAGCCCCCTGGAAAGAAGATGCAAAACGTGACCCTGCTGTCGGGTGGTGAAAAAGCCCTGACTGCGGTGTCCTTGGTCTTCTCGATCTTCTTGGTGAAGCCATCTCCTTATTGTTTGCTAGATGAGGTTGACGCTCCACTTGATGACGCCAACGTTTCTCGTTTCAATGACCTGGTCAAAGAAATGGCGAAGCGCTCGCAGATCATCGTCGTCACCCACAACAAGCACACGATGGAAGTCGCCAAGAAACTTTACGGCGTCACCATGCAAGAGCGTGGGGTTTCTACACTGGTCAGCGTGAATTTGCAGGACCTGTAATGATCAAAGGATCAGAGGCCTTTCAGGTTTTAAAAGCACTTTTAAAGCCGACGGCCTTGGTCCTGATTTGGATGATGGTCTTACGGCTCTTGATCTTCGGGGCCGTTTATCAAGCAAAAATTCAGAATGGTGGCGATCTGCCAGCGGCTTTTTTCGCTGGCTTTCGGTTTGATCTGTGCGTGCTGGGATTTCTGTGGATCCCGATCGTCGTGGTCACATGGGCTTCGACGATGTTGATGCATCCACGAAAGCTTTTCTTTTTCTGGAAGCTTTATTTCGTCATTATGATTTTGTTGATCTTTGATCTGTCGTGGATGGATCTCTTCTGGTCGATGGTTTCCAATGTCCGTCTCAATGCTCAGTTCTTTCAGACCGATTCGCGCTTGATTTTGGATCAGGGCTGGAAACTTTTAGGGCCGGCCAAGGCCTGGATATGCACGATGGGAATGGGTTTTTCTTCTCTGGGATTGGTGCTGTGGTTGTATGGTCTGAAGCTTGAAAAGAATTACGACCTTCCCTCGAAGGGAAAGCTTGCTTTGCAAATTATCGCTTCATTTTTCTTGGTGGCCTTCGCGGCCCGTGGAACGTGGACCCCGCATCATCTGAACATCGAGCATGCTCAGGTGTCGCAGGATCCTTTGGTGAACCAGATTCCACTGAATGCCATGTGGAATCTGGATAAAGAATAAAAACTGATTATCGGCTTACGGCCACGGTGTTGGACTTTGCGGACTCGTTGCCGGTGCTGTCGATGGCTGAAACCTGATAGTTATAAACTACGCCGACTGTGCCCGAGTTGTCCGAGTAACTCAGAGAAGAGCTTTCACCGATTTTCACGCCGTTTCGGTAAACCGCATACTTGGCGACCGCAACGTTGTCGGACGAGGCTGACCAGCTCAGCGAAACGGCAGTCGAAGTATTCTTGCCTTTTCGTGTGGAAACAGCCGAGCCCGAAAGATTCATTGGAACAGATGGCGCTTGCGAATCCCCGGCATAAGTTCCAATCGTCAGCATTTGGTTGCTGGCATCGGCCACCAAAGGAACGTTGGCGGCTCCATCCAGTGTATTTCCAATCACTGGATCGACCAGTTCGAATCCGCGGACTGACAACGGGCTTCCAGTGACGTTGTCGTAAGCCGTCAGATAGAACTGCTGTTGATCCACCGAGCTTGCGGTGTAGAGGCTTGAAATATCAAAGTAGAAAGAGCCTTCTACTTCGACGCCGGATCCGTCAAAGGCATACGCTCCACCTTTGTAGGCCAAGGCAAATGGTGCCCATGTCGCCTGAGGTGTGCGCGAGCTGGTCGACGAGCTTCCGAATTGGAAGGACATTTGATTTCTCAGCAAGTGAGAGATGCGAACCTTGGCCAAAAGTTTTGGCTGGTAAGCTTGATATGTCGTGATCGTACCGCCATATCCGCGATCCAGTTGTGCGCGGCCAGTCGGTGCAAAACCCGCGATGGCGCTGGTCGAGCGGAAGGCATCATAAGACACCCAGATAAAGCCGGCGTTTCTCCAGCTTGCGCCCCACGAGTTGGCGATTTTAAACGCACCTTTTTCTCCGGCATCGACAACGCCGTTGCCGTTGATATCCGTCCAAATTGAATCATCGTAACCCACAACTGTCATGGCGTGTGCGCCAGCGGTTCCATTCATATAGCGGGCGATATATTGGCCCACAAATGGATTCGATGCTTGGTTTGGATCCGCCTGAACATTGGCAATCACCCAGCTATTCACATAAGTTGTGAAATAAATCAGGTGTCCATTGGCCAGAATATTTTTAACGTTTGCGAAAGCGGTGTCGGAATTCATCGTGACAGTTGAAAAGGCCTGAGTTCGATAGTTGATGGCGTTTTTCCAGTGATCGGAATTCAAATCCCAAAAACGATAGTTGCCGGCGACATAAGGAAGCTCTGCCAAATGAGCCGCTCCATGTTTCTGCAACAAATTGAAAGCATCATTGGTGTAAGAGCCGGCGTCGTTTCCGCCGTTGATCATATTGTAAGTCCAGCGAGGCGAAAATACATGCGTCTTCAAAGTCTTGTTATCGCAACCTAAAGCCAAGCAGACTTCGTGGCTCATCACATAGTAAGTTGAAGCCCAGGTCACGCATGAGCCTTCAGAAGCTTGATTGCCGATTCCAGGAAAGGCGGGCAGTTGACTGTTATCCACTTGCGCCAGGGATGTCGCAGCCGATCCGCCTGTGCCATCAGAAGTCGCGCCAGCGCTTTCGCTTTCCAGAACAATTTCTTTCTGGTTTGCAGCCGAAGATGGAAGATCTGGCTGACCATGTTTTTTTCTCTCTTGGTTGACACGTGCCAGACCGAGGTTGTTCAAGCGAACTTCCTTGATTCTTTTTTGCTCGTTCTCTTTGATATGTTCCGCAGTCGGAGTCAAAGCTCCTTTGCGATTCATTTCTTCAGGTGTTGGATAGTCCGCATTGATAAAGAAAAGATGCAGGCTGGTGACGGCTGCTAAAAGCAGACGCGTTTTTGTTTTACTTGTCATTGTGATTCCCCCGGCGGCCCAAATGGCCTTAAACTCTTATCGGCCAATCTTCACTGGACTTTAGACTTGAGGAATGCTGTCGAACTTGTGTTGAACCACTCTGAGAATATGAGTCTCGATGAGACGGAAATCTGTGGTGCGGCAATGTTGTTTTCCTAGGCATGCCCCACAATGCCAGCCATCAAAAGCAAACTGTTTTTCCGATCATTCTAGGCGCGGCAAATATTGCTTTGGCTTGGCGGTTGCGATGCGATCGAGGCAGAGGAGGTCCTTGCTCATGAGAAATCTCATTTTGAGTCGATTCCCTCGGCTACTGCCAATCGCCTGTTTACTCGCTTTTTTCGGGGCCGTCGCACTGGCTGCGCCTGTGAAGAAGGTGAATCCCAATCCCTCGACGACTTCCGAAGTGGACCAGTCCCAGGATCAGCTCAACATGCAGCAATTTAAGAACCTGCCGCCAGCGGACAAGCGGGGGAAGGTCCACGCTGACGTCATTTGTCAAATGCCTGATGGAAGCACCCTCAAAATGGGCGACGCAGGATACAAAGAATGCATGGAAATCCAAGCCAATCGTGTTATGAACCAACCCCATTCACCGGAGGCCGCACCCTATGACCCTCGAACAAAGTAACGCTATGTGGGCAATCATTACGATTGCCGGAATCTTGATGTTCCTTCTGATCGCTGTGGTGATTGGCAATTTACGAAAACGCCGCCTTCCGGAGGTGCCTCCAGAAACATCCGGTCCGCAGGTTTCTCATGATGTCGAAGTTCGCAAAGAGGTTCTCGACGAAGAAGAATTGATGCTGCCAAGCACATCTCTGAAGCAGGCGCTGATTCACACCGAGCGCAATCTCTTCGGTCGTCTCAAGGGGCTGTTCAGCTCGGAAGTGGAAAATAAAAACTTCGAAGAGATCGAAGAGGTTTTGTACACCAGCGATCTCGGCCCACAAACGGTCGAGCGTCTGATGGGCGCGGTGAAAACCGAGCTCGGCCGGAACGGTCGCAGCAAAATAGAAAGTATCAAAGTCGCTTTGCGATCTGAATTCGAAGATATTTTCCGCAAAGCTCAGATTCAGGAGCCGCATCCGGAAAATCCAATGGGATTTCTGCATCTGAAAACTCAGCCAAGCGTGTGGATGATCGTCGGCGTGAACGGGGCTGGCAAGACGACTTCGATTGGAAAACTGGCGGGCCACTTGGCTTTTGCGGGAAAGAAAGTTTTGGTTGCGGCCGGTGACACGTTCCGTGCGGCAGCGGGAAATCAGCTGAAAGCTTGGACTGAGCGCGCGCAGGTCGAGATCTTTTCTCCTGAAGGTGTGACAGATCCTTCGGCTGTGGCCTTTGATGCTGTGTCGAAAGCCAAGGCGCAAGGCTACGACGTGGTCATCGTTGACACGGCAGGCCGTCTGCACACACAGACCAATCTGATGGAAGAGCTCAAAAAAATGAAGCGGGTGATGAGCAAAGTCATTCCCGAAGCCCCGCACGAAACTTTAATCGTATTGGATGCCAATTCGGGCCAGAACGCTTTGATGCAGGCCAAGCAGTTCCACCAAGCTTTGGGACTGACGGGTGTCGTGCTGACCAAGATGGATGGAACCGCCAAAGGCGGGGTCGCCGTTGCGCTGGCGCATGAACTGCAGATTCCGATCCGCTTTATCGGCGTTGGCGAAAAAATTGGTGACCTCAGACCCTTTTCCGCGAAAGAATTTGTCGAATCCATTTTATAAAATGCCCAAGTTCACGATTCGTTCGTTTGAGGCGGGCAGTCAGAAAAGGAGTTCGGCATGAAAATCATTTTCGCTTTGGTCTTTTTAGTTTTGGGTGGTCTATCGGTTTCGGCTTTGGCTCAAACAGCAGCGATTAAAGATATCCCAACCGAAGGCGACACGACGATCTCGATCTCCAAAGGCAAAAAGACTGATGCCGAATACCAAATTACCGAAGGCACCGCCGATATCGCCGGCGAACCCAGCCTGATGACCAAAGAGGCCCGCTCGTCCTGGAAGCAAGAGTGCGCGGACTGGAAAAAGGAAATCAAAGACCTGAACAAAGAAAACCAGGTCATGCACATCAGCTGCAACTCACCAAACTGCTCGAAGAACGGAACTTCAGAGACGGTGTGCACTTCGCAGGGCACTTATAAGTTAAAGACGAAGGTGAAATAAGCCTCTCGTCGCCTGACAGAGCTGTAGTGTCTTCCTGATCAGTTGTTGATCAGGAGACGAGGGCATTGATCAGATAAAACCTGCTGAACTTTCAATGGCTTCAAAATCCAATCCTTTCCGGAAAAAGACCGTTCGCTTTCGTTAGGCTATGTTGATCGATGTTCGCAGAGGACGGAACTGGTCGCCATTTTATTCTCAAACGTATTCAAGCAGCGATGGCATATACCTTCGCATTTTCTTTTCGCCAAATTGTTGGATGGCTCTGAAGCGATTGTGGTTCGCGCAAAGCAGTTGCAAGTTTTCGGGATTTGATAAGCCGCCTTTTGCAAATGGTTGCCGATGCTCGATCTGGAGATGCAATTTGGCCTCGCACTGTTTGCCGGTGGTTGGATCTTGATACTGACAGCGATATTGATCGCGGATCTGAATTTTTCTTCGAATCTCGGCTGGAATGTATCTCGACTTTGCTGCGCCCTTACTTCGCAGTGGTTGCGCTTTGCGCGATGAATTTAGCCCCTCATTCGAATGCATATGACGTGATGAGTTTTGCACCTCATTCGCCTGAATTTTGCGTGAGTGTTCTTGCTTCCGACGAAGGCTCTCCAGTGTTTGCTTGGTCATCAGTTTTAGAAGTTCAAGCTTTGAAGATGGCTTTCCCAAAAGAGTTTGAATCTCTTCGAGATCCTTCTGCAGCTCTTCATCCAAAACCAAAGTGATCTCAAGGCCGCCGCCACGCTTGGCCTTTTCCATTTCTTTTGGAGCTTCGATCCAGTCCTCGGGTTTTCTTTCGGCTAAAACTCGCTCGGTGATTTTTCCGGTTTGATTTTCAATCTCCCGCAAAACTTCCATTTTCTCTGGCAAGGTTGCTTTCACTTCGCGGAAATGAGCTTGCGCCATCACAACTTGGGTCAAGTTCAAACCGCCGGATTGAATTTTGGCCTCGGCCTCGGGAACTTCTTTGAGAAGTTTCATCGCGCTGATTCGGCGCCAAGCGCTGCCTTCGGAATATTTTAACTCTTTGACACAGTACTCTTTGAGATCCCGATATCCCATTTCGGCATAAAGCATTCGTCTTTCGTTCTCGCGCAAATGCCAAAGAACGTTGATCGTGCGGCTTCGCTCTTGCTCGGCCCCGGAGACAGTTGATTGGTGAAGTTCAAAGTTCGACAGTGATCTGAGATTCATGATGACCTCCGTTTGCTTTGGTTCAAAGGGACCTTATCATGGGATTTCTCGAATCGATTTTCCCGCATTTCAAGAATTCAAGAAAGGCTGAAAGCAGCCGCTGAGAGGCCGCTGACCCCGCCTGATCGGGGCCCAGAACGACGGGGAAAAAGCAAAAGTCTTCGGTCGCATTGCTCTAGAAATAAGCTGCCAGGGGCCAGATTTGAGAGCGCAAAATCGTGTCAAATGGAAAATTTTGTTCGTTCACAATGACAACGTCCGCCGAAAAACCAACCTTGTTGGATCGATCGCCCGGTTGGATTAATCGCGAATCGTAGGGTCTGACAACCACCAGCCTGTCTGAAAAGTCGTGGACCCCGCGGTCCGATTACCACCAGCTGATCCGAATAATCGCCGACTAGGAAACCCACTGACCGCCACCTTCGCGCCTCGAAAAAGCCTTTATCTTCCGTGTCATAACTCACCCTGCCAATTGATCCGCTTGCCTCAAATCACTCGCTCTATAATACTGGAAAAGTGATTTTGGAATTCGAGGCCAAAGCTGAAGAATTTCAGAGATTTGTCAGAAGATTTTGTACCAAGACTTAAGCAAATAACACCACCAGCGGACAAGCATGTTTGCTGCGAACAACCGAGAGCAGATTTGAAAACAAATTTGAAACCAAGTCTAAAAGAGAAGGCAACTTTTGAATTCGAAATTGCAGGTTTGCCTTACAAGCTCAAATCGTCACATGACGAACAAACGGTTCAGGAGTTAGTCGACTTCGTTGACCAAAAAGTCAGCCAAGCCTTAAGTGTCACAAAATCTGGTTCTTTCCAAAGTGCCGCCGTTCTGGCCGCTTTGAATATTGCCGAAGAACTCATCCTTCTAAAACGAAAAGCTCATCACGAGCTCGATCTCATAGAAGCCAAAGCTCTGAAACTTGCCGAAAGCATCGAGCACTCTAAAATCCCACAAGGAAACCCGAAGGGTTTGAATTATTAAGAGCCTGAAGGGACTTAATGACTAACAACCCAAAGGGTTGGTTTTTTATTAGTTCTGATTGGGCGAAATTGTCGGCTTGTATCCGAAAGGTGCAAGCGACGAGGCAGGGATTGAATTTATTGAGAATAAAAAACTGAAAGCCCAGTGGCGCCAAGAGCTCAAGGCTCGCTTCACCGGACTGACAGACAAGACGCAAAGGACCGAGAAGCTTGTCGAGCATCTTGCTACCTTTCTGCGATCCCGATCCGGCGACTGGTGTATCTACCAAGCTCTCGAATCGGAAATTTCTCTGGATTCACTTCTGCCAAAAGTGCCAAACATCCAGTGGGTGTATCCGAAAGTGATGACCCGCGAAGATGGACAGCGCTTGCATTTCTTCGAGCCCCGAAAAGGTTTTGAAAAAGCCTTTGCCGGGATTCTCGAGCCGGTGTTGCAAGATGCCCGCGAGGTCTCGGTTGGAGAGATCCAGGGATTTCTGGTGCCGGGGTTAGGATTTGATCCCAAGGGGATCAGACTGGGAAAAGGAAAAGGCCATTACGACCGGGCCTTGCGAAATTTCCAGGGAGAGTTGGTCGGAGTCAGTTTCTCGAACCTGATTGTGCCGGAACTGCCGGAGGACCCATGGGATGTCCGGATGCAGTGGCTGGCCACAGAAGAGGGACTGCAAAAAGTCAGATCCTAAGAATAGATCTGATCGCGAAAGAGATGGTGTGAGATGGAAGTCGTTATTTCGGTGATCCTCGGTTTGATCGTCGGTGGTGTGGCTGTATTTTACCTGAAGAAGATGCAAGATGAAGCGCAGAAGAAATCAGCGCGCATCGAAGCAGACAAGATTATCAACCGTGCAAAATCTGAATCTGCAAAAATCGATAAAGATTCAAAAAACCGCGCCAAGGATTTTGAAATCCGCGCCCGCAAAAATGTCGAATCCGATATTCAAAAACAAAAATCAAAATTAAAGAACCAGGAATCTCAGCTCGAACGCCGCTTGAAAGAAATCGATGAGCAGTTGAAGCAAAAATTAGAAGAGAACGATCGTTTCGTGGCGGGACTGAAAGACCGCGAAGAAAAGATCGCCATTGCTGAAACCCGCATCCAAGAATTGGAAAAAAAGGGCGAGCAGCAGATGGAAGAAGTTCGCCAGAAAATGGGCTCTGTCGCCAACATGACACCAGACGAAGCCAAACGTGAACTCTATACCGCGATGGAAGAGTCCGCGAAGCTGGCGGCCGCGAAGAAAATCGATGAGATCGAAAAGCAGGCCGAATCCGAAGCAACGACTCGTTCAAAGCGAGTTTTGGCTGTGGCCTTGGCGCGTTTCGCTGGAGAGTACACTTCTGAACGCACAGTCAGCGTCTTGTCTCTCCCTAGTGACGAGATGAAAGGAAAGATCATCGGCCGTGAAGGTCGTAACATTCGAACTTTGGAAGCTTTGTGTGGTGTCGACTTGATCGTCGATGACACTCCAGAAGCGGTGGTCATCTCTGGTTTCGATCCAGTTCGCCGTGAATTGGCGAAACGCACTTTGGAAAAATTGATGGAAGACGGACGCGTTCACCCAGCTCGTATCGAAGAGGTGGTGGAAAAGATGCGTGCCGAGCTCACAAAATCCATCAAAGAAGAAGGCGAAAAACTGGTGGTCGAACTTGGAATCACCAATCTGCATCCTGAAATCATCAAGGTTCTGGGAAGCCTTAAGTACCGTCATTCGCACACTCAAAATCTGCTCAATCATTCGATGGAAGTCGCTCACCTGGCTGGCATTATGGCGGCCGAAGTGGGTGCGAACGTGAAGGTCGCGCGCCGTGCGGGACTTCTGCATGACATCGGCAAAGGTATTGATCACACGGTGGAAGGTCACCATGCGATTGTCGGCGCCGATTTCGCGAAAAAGTACGGTGAAAACGAAGCGGTTTGCCACGCGATCCGTGCTCATCACGGTGACGAGCAACCCAACAGCATGATCGCCCATATCGTTCAGGCGGCGAATGTTCTTTCAAACTCTCGTCCGGGTGCTCGTCGTCCGGGAATGGACAATTACATCAATCGTCTGCAGGATCTGGAATCGATCGGAAACAGCTTCGACGGTGTTTTGAAAACTTTTGCGGTTCAGGCCGGAAAAGAAGTTCGCGTGATTGTCGAGGCATCGAAAGTCACCGACGATCAGACCTTGATGCTGTCTCGTGATGTGGCCCGTAAGATCGAGCGCGAGATGCCAAATTTGGGTCAGGTGAAGGTCGCGGTTGTCCGCGAAACTCGAAGCGTAGAAATGGCCAGATAATATGGGCGCTTTGACTTCGGCCACGCCGAAAGAGCAATTGGAGCTTCTCAAAATGGGCTCGGTGGATTTTATCTCCGACGCCGATATGCTCAAAAAACTTGAGAAAAGCTACAAAGACAAAAAACCGCTTTCGATTAAATTCGGAGCGGATCCGACACGACCGGATCTGCACATTGGTCACACGGTGGTCTTGAACAAGCTGCGCCAGTTCCAAAAGCTGGGACACAAGGTGCAGTTTCTGATCGGGGATTTCACGACGATGATCGGCGATCCCACCGGCCGCAACGAAACCCGTCCGCCACTGTCGCGCGAGCAGATTCAAGAAAACGCCAAGTCCTATGCGACTCAGGTTTTCAAGGTTCTGGATGAAAGCGAAACCGAAATTGTCTACAATTCAAGCTGGTTCGACAAGCTCTCGCCTGCGGATTTTATTCGTCTGACGGGTCAGTACACGGTCGCTCGCATGCTCGAGCGCGATGATTTCACTAAGCGCTTTAAAGGAAATATTCCGATTTCGATTCACGAACTTTTGTATCCGCTTTGCCAAGGCTATGATTCGGTTCATTTGAAATCCGATGTCGAGCTGGGCGGAACCGATCAGAAATTCAATCTCTTGGTCGGCCGCGAATTGCAAAAATCCTATGGCCAGGCCGAACAGCAAGTCGTGATCACAACTCCGATTCTGGAAGGATTGGATGGCGTGAACAAGATGTCCAAGTCTTTGGATAACTATATCGGCGTGGTGGAAACTCCGAAGGATATGTTCGGAAAGACGATGCGCGTATCGGACGAGCTGATGCTTCGCTGGTACGAACTTTTGACCGACATCACACCTTCGGAACTGGTGACTTTGAAATCGGACTTGGCTTCTGGAAAACAACATCCACGCACGGTGAAAGTGAATCTGGCCAAAATTCTGATCACACGTTTTCACTCGGCCGCAGCGGCGCAAGCGGCAGAAGAAGAATTCAACCGCATCTTTGTCGATAAAGGGCTTCCCGATGAAGTTCCTGAATTTAAAGTGGCGGCCTCTGGCGAGGCAATTTGGATCTGTGCCCTGATGAAAAATGCGGGTCTCGCTCCGTCAACAAGCGAAGCCAAGCGTTTGATTCAAGGTCGTGCGGTCGAGATTGATGGCACCAAAGTTGAAAACGAACAACTCAAGATCGAACTGAAGGCGGGCCTTGCCATGGTGATGAAGGCTGGCAAAAAGAAGTTCGTAAAGGTTGTGGTGTTCTGATGAAAATCAAATTTCTGCCGACTGGCAAAGAAATCGAAGGAACGCCGAACAAAAGCCTGCTTCAGCTTTGCACTGAAAATGGCATCGAGATCAAATCCATCTGCAAAGGTGTCCCTAGCTGTGCCGAATGCCGAATCCGCGTGGTCGAAGGCGAATACAATATCGTGCCGCCAACCAAAGCCGAGATGAGCTTGATCGGGACCAATTATTTTGTCGATCAACGCCGTCTCTCGTGCCAGGTGCGATGCTTTGGTGATATCACGGTCGATCTCAAAGAGCAGATCGAGCGCAGTGAAATTCAAAACAAAAAAGTCCGCGGCTTCCGGGCCCCGGGCCAAAAAGGTTCACAAGTGGAAACACATGCGAAGCAAGGAACCTTGGTTTTGGAAGAAGGATCTGTCCCACATCGCAATCCGGATCAGAAACCGCACAGTCCTGGCAAATCTCCACTGCAAGGTCATCCCGAAGATGGCCATGCAGTCATGCAACAGACCGAGGGTCTGGCACATGAAGAGAAAAAGCAGGCTCGTCCTCCTCAAGGCGGCGGCGGAAGAAATCGCAACCGCAATCGGAATCGAAATCGGAATAACCGTGGCGGTGGTGAACGCAGCGGAGGCGAGTCTCGCGGTGGCGGAGATCGTCCGCAGTAAAACGCTGGCGCCTTCACGCCCCAATTGCATGGATGCATGCACTTTGAGACGAGCACATAAAACAAAAAAACCCCAGCGCTTGCGGCGCCAGGGTTTCAATGAAAATTTACCTTAAGTCCAGCTGCTCTAAAGGAGAGCACATGATTTTAAGGAGCGTAAGTCGAAGGAGTTGAGCGAGGGACATTGCGATTTGTATCGCTGTCCTCTTCTGACGTCGTCGAGATGTCATGTGCACCTAAACGCTCCATCAGATCATGAGCCTTCTTTGCCCAGTTGCTGTCATCCGCGTGAACAGACAGCAGGATGCCACCTTCGCGAACGAACGATTCATAGCGCTTGGCTTCGTACTCGGGAATTCCAAATCCGACCAAGGCACCGGCGACGCCACCCAAGGCTCCGCCGACAGCTGCTCCAGAAAGAGCGGCCATGATTGGGCCTGCGGCGACCAATGGTCCCAGGGCTGGAATGCTGGCAATTGCACCCAAGCCCACAAGCCATCCCAAAGTTCCGCCAATCAAAGCACCGGTTCCACCACCGATTGTTGTGGCTTCCGGAGCTTTCGTTGCTTTTTCGTGACCAAAGCTTTGATCTTCTTGTGGCATCAAGAAAGAAATGTCCGCACTGCGGAATCCATCCGTTTTCAAAGCTTCAACGGCAGCTTCCACTTCAGCTCGAGAGTCAAAAATTCCAAGTACTACTTTATTACCTTGTTTCATGGGGACCTCCTATTTCTTCTGCACATAAGTTTGATTGACGACATTCGTATTGCCGGCAACATGTTTCGCCAATTCTTCAACACGAGCTTTTTCAGTCATATTGTTGACTGGGCCTTTCAGATAAATCTGTCCGTTCTGATTGATGATTTTCACATTGTGAGCATTCATCGAAAGATCGCTTTGGCTTGTGATCTCAGAACGAATTTTCTGAACCAGATCGGTTGCAGGTTCTGTTCGCTTGGTGTCTTGCGCTGTCATTGCAGCGGTTCCAGTCCCTGTGGCTGCCGGTGCAGCGGAGTGGTCTGCATCCATCGCATGGTCAGCAGCATGATCGGTCGAGCCGCCCGTCGCGCGATGCTCTTCCATCGGGGCCGTGGCTGGTGCACGTTCGACATCGTTTCGCAGGTTTTCCATGTGGGCGGCATCAGATGGAGGGGCCGCGCGGTTGTACCGATTTTGAGGCGGATATCGGTTCATTTCTGTCGTGCCACCCGTCGCACGATTTGTATCGTAGTAGCCAGGGGCGCCACTTTGCGATCTTTCCCAATCGGTTGTTGGGTTGCCGGCTTGTTGTTGCCATTCAATTGTTGACGGTGAGGACGATCCACCTGTCATGCGAGAGTAGTATTCAGGCTCGCCTAAATGGTTGTTCTCGGCGCCGTAAAATGACGGCGAGGACATCGAGTTGCTGCGATGATCGAGATTGTTGTAGCGGTCGTTCGAGTTTGTGCCATAGCGCACGTCTTCGTTACGGATTTGTGCTGAAGGATCCATGCCCGGATGAGCCGATCCCACTGCAAAAGCCGCAGAGGAAATCAAAAGTGATGTGAATATTAAAAGTCGTTTCATAGGAAACCTCCCACGGCAGTGATCAGCAGAATTTATGCCACTCAAAAAAAACTGGCTGTCGACAGTCGGCTATACCGGTGGTTTGTTCATTTGGTGGAAGCCCGTACCAATTCGCCTCATGTGCGGATTGGGTGCGCGGGCAGATTTTCCTGCTTTGCATCTGAAGCTTGTCATTTTGACCAGCGCAAATTCGCGATTCAATCTGGTCAAGATGACAACTGCAAAGCGCAAACAGATTTGAAAACCGCAAACAAATTGCAAACAAGACGGGCTTCCTTTCTAGTTAAGAGAAGGCCTGTGAGACGCCGAAAAATCAATTTTCAGTCCCTTTCATTTTTTGATGGAGGTCCATTTCATGGAAAGAAGTGTGTCGTCAGAAAGAGCTCGTGGAGACGGGCCACGAGAAAGATACTCACCAATTCTGTCTCAGGAATTGCAGCCAAATAAGCAGACAGACAAACAAGACGATTTGAACCAGCTCTTGCGAATGGCCAAAGCCATTCGTGATGGCGATCTTTCCGCGCGAACCCCTGTTCAATGTGGCGGGATCATTGCTGAGATTGGCGATGTGTTAACTGAAATCGTCCAGAACCTGAAAGAGACAATCCAAAAAAACCAAGAGCAAGACTGGCTGAAAACGAATCTCGCCAAGTTTTCAAACATGTTGCAAGGCCAGCGCAGCATTTCGGCCGTGGCGCAGTTGATCATGTCCGAGCTTACACCCTTGGTTGGAGCTCAGCAGGGAACCTTTTTTCTGGCCGAGACCGAAGACGACGAAACCCTTCTCAAGCTGACTGCCAGTTATGCCTTTCAGGGACCGCTTCCGACAAACTATCGGCTGAAAGAGGGGCTGGTTGGTCAATGTGCTTATGAAAAACGACGCATTTTAATCACTCATGCCTCAAGCGATGAATTTCAAATCGCTTCCAGTCTCGCAAGCTTCAAAGCTCAACAGGTGATTTTGCTGCCGATATTGTTCGAAGGCGAAGTCAAAGCCGTGATCGAGCTCGCAAGCCTTGTGCCTCTGACCGGCAATTCGATTCATTTCCTGGATCAATTGGCCAGTTCGCTGGGTGTGATGCTGAATATGATTTCAAGTTCCATGCGCACAGAAGAGCTCTTACAGGAATTGAAGCGCTCGAACGTCGAGCTAGAGGCGCAGGCCAAAGAGCTGGAGGAAAAAGCTTCGCAGCTGACTTTGGTTTCGAAATACAAATCCGAATTTTTGGCCAATATGTCCCACGAGCTGCGAACGCCGCTGAATAGTTTGCTGATTCTTTCAAAAACCTTGGCGGACAATAAAGAAAAAAATCTGACCTCGGTGCAGGTGAATTATGCCAAGACCGTCAATTCTGCTGGGCAAGATCTTCTGGGACTGATCAACGAGATTTTGGATCTCTCGAAAGTGGAAGCCGGAAAAATGCACATCGACCCAGTCTGTTTTCAGATTTCCGATGTGCTTCAGCATCTCGAGCAAACCTTCCGTCCCGTGGCCGAATACAAAAGCCTTGAATTTAAAATCGATGTCGAGGCTGGCGTGCCGTCAGAGATGGTCTCGGATGAAAACCGCATTCTGCAGATCCTTAAAAATCTACTGGCCAATTCTTTTAAATTTACAGACAAGGGCATGGTCAGCCTGCATGTCTCGGTTGAAAATCCGATGCTGGAAAATAGCATGCTGGTTTTCGCGGTCACGGATACGGGAATCGGGATTGCTCAGGATAAACTGCAAATGATCTTCGAAGCCTTCCAGCAGGCCGATGGAACCACCAGCCGAAAATACGGCGGCACAGGGTTGGGTCTGACGATCAGCCGGGAGATCGCGCATCTTTTGGGCGGGATGATCGAGGTCGACAGTGAACCCCATCGTGGAAGTGTGTTCCGTCTGCATTTGCCAAGAAATTTTGTCGGAGCCGAGCCGGCTACAGACGTGAAAGAGGCAACCAGTGAAGAGCAGCCTCTTCCTCTGCCTGATGGTGCCGACTTGACAGGACGAAAGGTTTTAATCGTCGATGATGATGTTCGAAATATCTTCGCCATGAGCAGCATCCTGAAATCCCATGGCATTGAAGTCTTTCATGCCGAAAACGGCAAGCAGGGAATGGAGATTTTGCAGCAACAGAAGGGAATCGAACTTGTCCTGATGGATATGATGATGCCGGAAATGGACGGTCTCCAAGCGACTCGAAAGATTCGGGAAAATCATGAATTCCGAAATCTTCCGATCGTCTCTTTAACCGCCAAGGCAATGAAGGGCGACCGAGAAAAATGTTTCGAGGCAGGGGCCTCTGATTATCTCATGAAACCGGTGGATGAAAGGGCCTTGTTGACCACGATCTACACGTGGCTGACAGAAAATCGACATGCAAATTAAGATGGATGAAACAGTCGATATTTTGCTTGTGGATGACCGGCCCGACGGATTGTTGGCGCTTGAGGCATTGCTTTCGCCGAACCAGAATTACAATCTGGTCCAGGCTCAGTCGGGATTTGAAGCACTTAAACAGCTGCCGAACCATGACTTTGCGATGATTCTTTTGGACGTGCAGATGCCCGAGATGGATGGCTTTGAAACTGCCAAACGCATCCGCGCGATCCCGCAGTTTTGCAAAATTCCGATTATTTTCGTCACTGCCATCAACAAAGACGACCGCTATATTTACCGTGGTTACGAAACCGGTGCGGTCGATTATATTTTTAAACCCTTCGATCCGATGATCTTGCAATCCAAGGTCTCGGTCTTCGCCGATCTGCACTTGCAGAAACGTCAGCTCATGGTTCAAGCCGAAGAGCTGGCGCGGAAAGAGGCGATCGAGCATCGCGCCTATGTGCAGACGCTCGAACTTGACAACCTCAGACGCTACCGCAATCTGGCTGATGCGATTCCACATGTGGTCTGGCGTGCGTCGTCGGACGGGACTTTGGAGTATTACAACCAGCTTTGGTGCGTTTACACCGGCATGAATCTCGAAGAGAGCATGGGCACCGGCTGGCAGAAAGCTTTTCATCCGGCGGATCTGAAAAATCTTTTGCGCCGCTGGATGAAGGCCATTCAATCTGGCGAAAATTTTGAAATGGAATGCCGGATCCGTCGCTATGACGGCGTCTATCGCTGGCACTGGATTCAGGCGGTGGCGGAAAAAAATGGCAGCACGGAAACGATCGCTTGGCTGGGGACTTGTACGGATATTCAAGACCGAAAAAATAGCGAAAAGAAATTGATCGAAGCCCAAAAATCCGCCGAGGCCGCAAGCCTTGCGAAAACCCAGTTTCTGGCCAATATGAGCCATGAAATCCGCACACCCTTAAGCGCCATCATGGGCTTTACTGAGCTGATGCTGGATCCACAGCAGCCTGAAGAAGAAAAACGCGACAATCTTTTAGTCGTGCAACGAAACGGGCAACAACTGCTGAAAATTATCGACGAGATTTTGGATATTTCAAAAGTCGAATCGGGGCGTCTTGAAATCGAGCGGGTGGAAACGGATCTGATCGATCTGATGGCCAGCGTGTATTCGCTCTTGCGGGTTTCGGCTGAAGGCAAGGGTATTCGTTTGAATCTTCAGGTCGCTGACAAAATTCCAGATCATGTTTGGACGGACTCGACAAGGCTGCGGCAGATTTTGATCAACGTCATTGGCAATGCGGTCAAGTTCACGCAAAAAGGCCAAGTCCAAGTGCGAGCCTCCTACGGTATGACGGGTGAAGGGGCTTCGCAGTTGCAGATTCATGTGCAGGACACAGGAATTGGGCTGGATCCAGAGACGACTCAAAAACTTTTCACGCCTTTCTTGCAGGCGGATTCATCGACCACGAGGGTCTATGGTGGAACCGGTTTGGGATTGGCTTTATCAAAACAACTAGCCAAAGCCATGGGAGGCGATGTGTGGCTTGAGAAAACAGAAATCGGCAAAGGCAGTCTTTTCGTGATCGAAGTCAACGCCGAGCCAACGGACAATGCCGAGTGGGTGATGGCGGAAGATTTTCATCCGCTTGGAGCCAGCGATGCTCCGCCGCCCTCTTCGGCCAAAAAAGAATTGTCCGGAGCCAAGATTCTTTTGGTCGAAGATGCCGAAGATAATCAGGTGTTGATCTGTCATTTCCTTTCGAAAGCCGGAGCTGAAATTGATACAGCCAGCAACGGCCAAGAGGGTGTCGAGATGGCTCTCAAGAACGACTACACAGCCGTTCTCATGGACATTCAGATGCCGCTTTTGGATGGCTATCAGGCGACGACAAAGCTTCGTGAGGCTGGTTACAAAAAACCGATCATCGCGCTGACCGCACACGCCCTTCGTGAAGAGCGAGACAAAGCCATTCGCACGGGCTGCAACGGGCATTTGACAAAGCCCATCGATCGGGTCGAGCTGATCGAAAGATTAAAGGCCTATGTGCCGGGATCCGGAGATATTCACAGCGAACAACCGGCGCAAGGTCCAGTCGGGCTTTAGGTCTTTTGCTCGGGTTTGTCCGTTTTCAAATTGAGATTCGGGCTTGTTCTGCCGATAGGTGGAATGATGTCGCAAGCGAAGATTGCTCACCGCGAGAATGGCGAAGGTCCCGTTTTGATTCTGCTACATGGATATGCTGGCAGCGTTTTGCATTGGGATCCGATCGTGAATGAACTGAAATCCAATTACCGGGTTGTGGTTCCGAATTTAGGCCATCTGTTTATGGGGCGTGATTACTTTACGTTCTCGCAGCAGATCGATTGCCTGGCTCAATGGATTCGCGAGCATTTTCCTGATCAGAAAGTTCATCTCACCGGGATCAGTTACGGTGGTGCCTTGGTGTGGGGACTGACGCTTCGCTATCCCGAGATGGTGGATCGAACGATCTTTATCAATCCGATGCCGCCGGCGCCGATGAGCTCGTTTAGCATTCCAATTCTGAAAAGTTTTTTCCGTTTACCTTGGAGTCTGCAAGCCATCTACATGGTTCTTCGCACCCCCATGGGCCGCGTCTTTTTGCGCCGGGCGGCCCAAGTGTTTCGCATCGAACGGGCGGATCTTTGGGGGAAGGGAAATGATTTGCGCGGGCGAAAGCTTTTGTTTGTTTGCCACGTGATTCATCATTTTGCGTTTATTCTGCGCTCGGAAAACTGGCGCGCCTGGAAGATGCGACTGGAAAGTTGGACACATCTTTCGCTTTTGATTTTCGACGATCTGGATCCGCTGTTTGAGCCGAAGACCTATCACGATTTCCAGGATCTGATCGGCTGCGATATCACGCAGGAGATTCATGAGGCTGGGCACATTGCGATTCAGACCAAGCCTTTGGAAATCGCCAAACACATGCGCGAATTTTTAGACGTTAAACGAGGCTCCACAGCCGCATGATTTGGTGGCATTGGGATTGTTGAAGACAAAGCCTTTGCCGTTCAGTCCGCCGGAATACTCAAGCGTCATACCGATCAAATACAAAAAACTTTGCGAGTCGACGGCGATTTTTTCCCCGTGCGCTTCGAAGGTTTTATCACCCTGGCGGGATTGATTGTCGAAATCCATTTTATAAGACAGTCCCGAGCAGCCGCCCTTTTTCACTTCCACACGCAGAAAATATGTGGCGTCGCGGCCTTCTTCCGATTTCAGTGATTTCAATTTTGTCGCAGCCGTTTCAGAAATCTGAATCATAATTCTTGGATCCTTTTGTAGTCGAAAAAAGCCAACATACCATAAATCGTTTGGCCTTGATAGTCATGATAAATCATTGAAATGACTTTGATATCATGAAAGCCTTGAGATCTATGAGTAAAGCCAAGGCCTTGATTTCAGAGCATTTTGTCCCTCCACACAAGTCAGCGGAGAAACTATTCCGTTGGAAAAAGGTGGATTGCGAGATCCAGGGCCGTGACGGACAGATCGTTTTTGCGATGAAGGGTGTGGAGGCGCCCGAGGATTGGTCGCAGCTGGCGGTGGAAATTGCGGCAAGTAAATACTTTCGGAAAAATGGGGTGCCGAAGTCTCGCACGGGTTCGGAAACTTCGATTCGCCAGCTGGTTGCGCGTGTGGTGGATGCGATTGTCGGCAGCGCTGTGAAACAAAAATATTTCGCTGGTAAAAAAGCGTCGGAGATTTTCCGCCAAGAGCTGACATTTATTTTGTTGTCGCAAAAAGCTTCCTTCAACAGTCCGGTTTGGTTCAACTGCGGTCTTTTTCAGGCCTATGGAATTGAAACTGATTCATCACACTTTATCTGGGACGCGAAAACGAAAAAACCTCTGCAGGTGAAGGGTGCCTACCGCAACCCGCAGGTCTCGGCCTGCTTTATCCAAAAAATCGAAGACGATCTGGAAAGTATTTTTGATCTTCTGAAAAACGAAGCCAAGCTTTTCAAATTTGGTTCCGGTAGCGGCACTAATTTTTCAAATCTTCGCAGCAAGTATGAAACACTGTCGGGCGGTGGAACCAGCTCGGGTCTGATTTCCTTTCTCGATGTTTTAGATCGGGGCGCGGGCTCGATCAAATCCGGTGGAGTGACCCGTCGGGCTGCGAAGATGGTTTGTCTGGA
>CBIHPB010000007.1:0-27437 GCA_966211485.1 uncultured Bdellovibrio sp. | reverse complement strand
GTTGGTTGGAATTGGTGGAATCCTTTTAGGCAACGTGCTGGAAGGCGGGCATCTCGGATCTTTGGTTCAAGGGGCTGCGTTTGTGATCGTGCTTTCCGGAACGATCGGCGCCGTGCTTGTGTCCTCTCGCAAAGAGGACTTGAAATTGGGTGTCACACTCTTCAAAAAAGCATTTCAAAGCAAGGAAGACACTCACCATGATGCCGTTATGAAAGAGATCATGGAGTGCGCACGGCTGGCCAGAAAAGAGTCGATTTTAGCAATTGAAGCTCGCATCACTCGGATGTCAGATCCATTTTTACAGAATGTCATGCGAACAGTGGTCGATGGCGTGGATCCGAAAGTTGTGCGCGATCTTTTTGAGAAACAAATTAATGTTGAAGAAGAGCGTTTGATGAACGGAGCGAAAGTCTGGACCGATGCTGGCGGCTATTCTCCAACCATTGGAATCATCGGAGCGGTATTAGGTTTGATCCATGTCATGGGAAATCTCTCGGATACCAGCAAATTGGGCGCAGGTATCGCCGTGGCCTTCGTTGCGACAATCTACGGCGTTGGTTTTGCCAACTTGATCTTCTTACCGGTCGGAACAAAGCTCAAAAAATGGGTGGCGCGCGAAATTTTGGTGAAAGAAATGATCCTAGAAGGCGGCCTTTGCATTCAATCCGGACTGAATCCTTCTTTGACCGAAGTCAAACTGCAGCCTTTTATTGAGAAAGCTGGCTAATGAGAGCAAAAAAGCACGAAGAGCACGAAAATCACGAGAGATGGCTGGTGTCCTATGCGGACTTCATCACCTTGTTGTTTGCCTTCTTCGTCGTCTTGTATGCGACCTCAAATCAAAACGAAGAAAAAGAAAAGAAGTTCGAAGAATCCATCCGCGCCAATCTGAAGTTCTCAATGAGCCAAGGCGGAGAAGCCAATATGGGTGCGGGCCCCATGGGACAGGTCTTCGATCCCCTGGAAATGGTGCAAAGACGCCGGATCGGCAATGAAGAGCTGGAAGACTCGGTCGAACAGCTGTTAGATAAGAACATGTCGAAGGAAGAGCGAAAGTCTGCAATCAGTGGACTGAACCACGACAACGTGGGCGTTCGCATTCGCTTGGCAGCTTCGACCTTCTTTCCGTCGGGATCATCAAAGCTGCGTCTGCCAGCACTGAAGTCCTTGGACAAGGTGGCGCAGATCCTGAAGCTTGCCAATCGCAATATCGTGATCGAGGGCCATACGGACAATCAGGTTTTGACGGGTGGAAATCTCGAGACGAACTGGGAATTGGCCAGCCTGCGGGCGACCAGTGTGGTGCGATACTTGATCAAGTATCATTCTTTGGATTCCAAAAAAATTTCGGCCGCTTCCTTCGCGGATCAGCGGCCGATAGTCAGTAACGATACAGAAGAAAACAGATCTCAGAATCGACGAATCGAAATTCTCATCGTCAATAACGGCAGCGATTAAGCGCCCGCCATCATCTTCAAGCAGTCTTCTTGGCGTTTACGAGCATCTTCAGGAACGCCTTTTTCATAGATGTCGTGCAAGTTCGCATCAGCATTTTGACGAGAGTACTCGAGCATTCCGCGAGCTGTCAGGTTGTAACCTTCCAGGTCAGCGGCAGTTGAGCGACCGTCAACCAATGCCTCTGCATAATCAGACAGGAACTTCAAAGCTTGAGAGTTCATCTCTTTCGCAGCAGGGATGTCCATGATTTTGCTTTCAACCAATTCAGCCAATTGAGTTGCGACCTTCGCGCCCTCTTCACGTTGTTGGTTGATTTCAGCGTTTTCGCCTCTCATGGCACGAGCAGACTCCAAATTTTTGATAACTTTATCGCCTTCGAAAGCAACATTTTGAGTCGTCACTTGTCCATCTTTTCCAGAAGACTTCACTTTCATTGTTCCGCGGCGAGCTTCAAATGTTTCCAAAACGTTGATCGATCGTCCGCTGAGACCAGCAAAACGAGCTGTCTCCGAAATACGCTCCAAACGCTTGGTATCAGCGTTTGATTTGCCAGCGGCCGAAATTTCAGGACGTACGCCTGGTTCAACGCGCTTTTCGCGGTCTTTTTGGTGAGCTGATTTCACTTCGATGGGCTTAATGGCGAAAGCCGCTGAAGCCATCAAAAGTGCTGCGATTCCGACTGATACTTGCTTTTTCATACTACCTCTTTCCTTGCTGTCTATAACTTGTACAGCTGCCGACAAAGGGCTCTTTTCTTGGCCACTTTGCCAACAGGTTGTTTTTAAAATCTTCATTCCAAAATAATTTCAAGCTTAGTGCCAACCCGTTCTGGTTGAGGATCGGCGTTGTCAGGCGCTTCTCCTGGCTCTTCCTTTTCCTGTTGTTCAAGAGAAGGGCCTTTTTGGAACGAGTCACTCAAAACATTGATGTATGTTCCTGTCTTCAAACCACCGGCTGGGTTCGAGTCAATCGGACACTCAGAAAGAGCCGATTCGACCTTCTTTGCAATTTCATCGTTTGGTGTTTCGCCTGGATTCACAAAAGCCGAGCCGCAAGTTTTTGCAAGTGAGGCTTCTTTCTCTTCTTTACAAGCTTTCTTCGTGAACTTGGTGCGCTGACCGAACATACCGATTTTGGTGGCGGTCATTTTGTTCACGCGGCAAACAGTTCTTCCAGAAATATTGTCTTTCTCATCCGATCGCTCGTAACTGACAGCATTGACCATGCGGCCCAATTCGGCTTGTTGTTGAGCAACCGATTTCAAACCGGCGATACAAGATTTAATAATTCGAGTGGTCGCCGGATTTTGTTTTCCAATCGACTGAAACAGCCATGCTTCACCCTTATCAGATGTTTAAGCTATCTTTTTCTGAGCATCGGCCAAGTGTTTATTGGTTATCGTCGAAACAACGACTCGGTTTTCGGACAGGAACGAAAGATTTCCACCGGCTTTTCGAATGTTAATCGGAGCCGCCTGAACAGGAGTCAGCTTCATTTCGTCCATCAAGCGCTCAAGCGCGTAAAACGAATACTCAATATCGTCTTGGAAACCGAAGTGATTCTTGGCGAAAGCATCCGGATAAGGAACCAAAGTGTCCTTGCCATAGCTGGCGATAATCGCCGACAAACTGTAAGGCTCGATGGACTTCATCACTTCCAGGATCGGAATATATGGAATTTGATTGAAAGGCTCAGACGCGCGCTTCTTCTTTTCACACTCGTCGTAATTAGAAGCTATACCCGAGCAATGAATTCTCGATTGGTTGGTGATTGCATCTGTGCTGTAGCCTTTGATGTCCAGTGAACCTTTGGCGATTTCAGGATTTGGGCGGCCCAAGCGAACGAAAGCGGTGTCTTTCGAAACCAAGTCATAGTGGTCTTTGACGATTTCGCCCAAAATCATTTGGTAGAGACGTCGCTCTTGTCGGTAAGAAATCTGCAGACCGTTGGAAAGGGGGCTGTTGCTCATCCCGCTGCGGAAAGCATTGTCCCACCACTGTCCCATGGTTTGAGCAGTGATGCCTTTGTTATAATATTTGTAGCGATCCATCAGGCGAACCATGATGTGCTGATAAGACTCTTCGAATTTCTGCCAAGCTTCGATGTACTGGGACTCGACATGTTCTTTCCACCAGCCCATAAATCCGTCTTTGTGGTTTACGACGGAAGGCATGATGTTCTGGCTGCGCGCCACTTGGAAAAGGCTGTTGTAGGTCACAACACTTGAACCGATCACTTTCACTGGCGTATTAAAAATCGTCGCCAAGGTGCCACGGCGTCCTCGGATCTGATCCAATTGGAATTCGTATTTGTAGGACTCGGTCAGGCGAGGCGGCTTGAAGAAGGCTGGGAATCCATCATCGGTGGCTTCCGTCAACGGCTGTCCCAGGTCCGCGCGCGGCCCCAAGACCGATTGGGCAATCATGAACTGAGTCGGCTGGAAATAGTTGATTGTATTGGTTTTTGATTTCAGGAAATTCGACTCCTGAGAAATGAACTCGGCCCATTTCAGCAGGCGGTTGATATAGTTTTTATTGCCATTCTTGATGTCCAAAGTTTCTTCGGTGATTGGGAAGTTCAGTCCGGCTAATGAATCCTTACCGGTTGGCGAAAACTCGTAAGCGCGAAGGTAACCAATGCCCGGATCGCGCAAAGGAACCGGATCGCCAATGGCTTTTCGCAAAGCCGAATAGTATTCGCGTCCGTCGCGGAAGAATCCGCTCTTGTAGTTATGGGTTCCGGTGATCTCGATGGTTTCGGCGGCTTCTGGTGAAACATCTTCCGGTATATCATTTGGATCTATCGGCGCTTGATCTTGGTCGGCGTTGGATCCTGGATAGTGAGGTTCAATCAGCAAGGCTTTGTTAATCATGTCCAAAGCGTTGGCGTATTTTTGAAGATCGAAAGTCGTTTGCTTCAAGACATCTTCAGTCGGCAGCAGACCCAGAGCCTTGTTAAATTCGGCAAAGAATTTTGGGTCTTGAGCGATCTCTTCTTTTGTGAATTTTTTAATTTCCTCTTCGACAGCCTTGCGGGCCTCAACCAGGCGCTGGACTTGGTAATATTCGTATTCCTTTTTTCGAACCAATTCGTTTGGCTGATTTTCAGTGCTTTCAGGAAGCGTCGGATAAACACCGGACAACAGATACTGAGCATCCAAAAGACTTGGCTTGTTCAAAATGTACCGATTTTGGTATTCGCCGATGTAGTTGCTATAGAAATTCATCGTCGCCGTGTAAGACTGACTGTAAGACGAGAGATACGTCTGCCATGCTTGGTGGGCCATGATGATGTCCATGATATTGCCCTTGCGCCAGTCGAACGAAAGCTGACTGAGTTTTCTCAAGGACAAATCGAGATCGCCATATTCCTTTTGCAAAGGTAGCTTCCATTTGGTTTTCTTCTTGAAATGCAACTGGGTCATGAGATCTGTTTCAAGTGACTTGAGATCTCCGCCATTGACGGTATTCTTAAACCATTGGGTCAGGCTGGGCTCGATCATCTCTTGGGCTTTTGTGAACAGCATGAACTGGCCGACTTTCAGAACCCATCCGCCAAATGTGACGACAATCCCCAACGGATTTCCACCAGCGGCCACTCGGGCTGCGGTAAATCCAACTTTCCACCCAACCGCCATCACGACTTTTCCAACTTTGGATGAAAGAACACCGGCCGCCAAAGTCGAAGTCAGCATCGCAAAGATTGTCGGTGCAAACTGCTTCATCTTTTCGTAACGATACTCGGCCCATGAATCGTAGGCGCGCTCGCAAGTCGAATATTTTTCTTCATCGGCCACGCGGCTTTCCAGAGAGGCCACACATTTTTTAACTTCTTCAATGTTGCCCGCTTCGTGAATCACGTTGGACATCAGGAAGCCAATGCTCATCCCAATATATGGAATGAAAGGTCCGAGACGGCCATTCGCTCCCCAGATGGTGCGAAGAACGTTTTCGGTGTGACGAGATCCCTGCATGAAAGCCAAAAATCCCATGTATCCCATCCGGCCTTCGGCTGTGCGGAAATCATGAGCGTTTAAGTGCTGCTCAAAAGAAGCTGGGTTGTCGGCAAAGCTCATCATCAATTGACCTTTGCTAAGAGCACCCAAAGCGACGAAGAAAGTGAAGGCTTCCATCGGGAACTGTTTCACAGCACCCATTGTGATTTCGCCCAATTTCAATTTTCGCAGAATCGAGACCGCATTCACATTTGGATTGGACATCATCCCAATTTCGCCGATGACTCTTCCTTTTGAGGCCAATGGAATGCTGATTCCTTTTCCAAAAAGAGGATGGCCTGGAGGAAAAGAAGCTGGCGATCCGATATAGGCATCTCCAACAGCCTGAGCCATCGGTGTTTTTGCAAATTGGGATGGGGGAACAGGAACTTTATTTAGACCCAGCAGCATATTCTGAGCAGCTTCGGAGCTACCTCCAGCGGCAGCAGCGCGGCCAGCATTTTGGCTCAGCGCTTCGGTGGCCACCTGAGCAGCAGAAACAGCTGCTTTTTCGGCTCCCGCGAATGAGGTTTGAGACCAAATCGAAATTTGGCAAAATGCGAGCATCACAGAAATAGATCGCTTCAGAGGGTGCATTTTCATAATCTCAGATAACAGCAAGCCCAGGACCAATATGGCTGCAAAAGCCCGTTCTATAAGCTATTTGGGGCTGGTTTCGGGGGTCAAATTTCAGGCAGGGACCGAAAGGGCGAAGGGCTGTCAAAAACTTAGACAGCGGCTTGCCTTTTCCAGTTGATTCCGTCAGGCTCTAAAATCTGAAAATAAGGAGCAACTATGACGATGCAATCTGCAAAATTTTGGCTTCCGACTTTGGCCATGACATTCGCGATGATGAGCGCGCCTTTGATGGCGAAGGCCGAAGATGCGAAAACCGAAACCAAAACAGAAGCCACCGAATCAGCTGGCGGAAAAAAGGCTGAAACTAAAAAAGATGGCGAAAAAGCTGAAAAAAAATCGAAGACAAAAAAAGAAGACAAAGCGAAAACCGGAGGTTCTAAAATGACGACTGTCGTAATTGAGACATCATTGGGAAAAATTGAAGCCGAGCTGGACTCGGAAAAAGCGCCAATCAGCGTGGAAAACTTTCTGAAGTATGTGGATAAGAAACACTATGACGGAACAATCTTCCACCGCGTGATCAAGGGTTTCATGATCCAAGGTGGCGGTATGGATGAAAAAATGAACGAAAAGAAAACCGATGCTCCGATCAAAAACGAAGCGAACAACGGTTTGAAAAACTTGCGCGGAACTTTGGCGATGGCTCGTACAAGCATCGTTGATTCAGCAACGGCTCAGTTTTTCATCAACACGGTTGATAATGATTTCCTGAATTTCCGCTCACCAGATCCACGTGGATATGGCTATGCGGTTTTCGGGAAGGTTACGAGCGGCATGGATGTGGTGGACAAGATTCGTGAGGTTCCGACGGGATCTTCAGGGATGCATGATGATGTGCCGACGACGCCTGTTGTGATTAAGTCGATTCGCCGGAAATAAGAAGGAGACATTTGTCTCGAGCACTCGCAGTGATTGGTGCACTTTGAAAGTGCATCCGTCCGCCCGCGGAGGCGCAGCTAAACGGCGCCGCCTGGCTCGGGCTCCATGTGAACGCGGCCGGCTGGTCAAACCGGAGGTTTGCCTTCGGCAAAACCTGGCCACCCGGTCAAAAAGAAAAAGACAAAGAAGAAGAGGGGAGCAAAAATTGACCTTCCCCTTCCTTTTGGTTTTCCGGCCACGATGGCCGGAAAAGTGCACTCTCACGGACGGACAGCCCACAAAGGCGACAGCCAGAGTGGCATGGACTTGAGAAAATCCACGCGAAAGAAATCCAAAACAAAATTTAAAGTAGATAATTAATTCGAAGCCTGAGTCGTAGCCGCAGAGCTCATCTGAGCCTCGGAGTGAAAAGTCAGCCCCAACAAAAGCAATGCGACCAAGTAGATCAGCGCAGCTTTCAGTGTGTTATGACGCGCATGATAATTATTCACGGCCTGGGACTCCTTAACGAAATTTGAACCATTGGAATTATTCCTGAGCCCTTCGAGGGTCAAGCCGTTTTAGGAGATGCTGGCTGTCATCTAATGCAGAGCGCAGCTGCCGTTCCAAATCTATTGGGGACTCACGCAAAAGCAGCGCAACAGATTGAAAACTTTCGCTTTTAAATTCAACCACCGCGCCCGAAGCCAGCACCACGGTTTGATGAATCTGCTCGATCTTTCGCATGAATTCGTAATGGGTCAGAAGCTGATCCCAGCCCAAATCTTTCATCTGCTCGGGTGTCTGTTGCGAGAAAATATCTTTCCTTAATAGCACCGCCGAGTGGGCGGCAAGTTCGATATCCACCAGTCCGCCTTCACCGTATTTCATGTCGATCGTGTGTTCGCTGGATTTGGAATTCTTCAACAAACCCTTTCGAATCTCGTTCAGCTCTTTGAGATCGTACGGGCTGAGACCACGTTCTAGGCAAACCTTTTGGATTTCCTTTTCTGACAAATCCGATCGGACAAAGCGCGATCGCAGGTAAGCCTGTCTTTCCCAGGCGGCGGCCTGGTCTTTCAAGTATTCCAGCAGTTGCGGGAAAGACGTCACGACCAATCCGCCTTTTCCGGAAGGTTTCAGGCGCATATCAATGCTGTAAAGAGATCCACCGCGATGATGGCTTTCCGTCAATCGGTGAAAAAATTTGCGAGCGGCCTTCAGATGCATTTCAGTTGGATCTTCTTTAGTGATAAAAATAAAATCCAAATCCGAGCGTAGCCCCATTTCCTTGCCGCCCCATTTTCCAAGTGCCAGCAAATGCAAATCGCAGTGAGTTTCCTTTTCAATCAATGACATCAGATCCGATGCAATTTGGTCGGCCGTCGTGGTCATCCGATGAGTGAGGTCTTTCACATCCAGTGATCCCAGGAAATCAGTTCCTGTGATCAGCTCGCTCAAAAGTTTCTTTTCGCTGAGCCCGTCAAGAAAGGCCTGCGGGTCCTCCATCGAAAGCTGACTTTGATTTCGGTAGACGTAGCTGTCAATCAGCTCGGGTCTTGAGCACACGAGGCTTGCCAGATATGGGGAAGTCGAAAACAGACGGGCCAGTTGCTCGATGAGGTTTTCCCGATTGAGGAAAAGCGAAAAGAAAGTGGCCTTGGCGCGGGTCGCTTTCAAAAAATCTCTCAGCATCGCTAGCGACCGGTTTTGGCTTTCCGGATATTTCACAAGTTCTGCCAAGAACAGATATAGAAATCGCAGACGGTAGTTTTCATCCCGTTCGCGCTGACGTGATAGCACAGTGGTTGAGATAATCTCGGGCCATATCTGTTGCACGACGGCGTTATCAAATCCCAGGTCTTTCAGCCATTGAATCTGATCTTCTTCTTTTTCCGGAATGGTGCGATCGGCGCGATCGACCTTTCCCAGCAGGCCGCTGACCAGACGATCGCAGTTCTTCATTTGTTCCAGCAGCTCTTCAAAAGGCGGATTCAGTTTGAAATCTCGGGGGAGCAGATGGGTTTGTTGATCGCCATCGGCTTGCACCAAGTTTTCCCAGCGACGAAGTGTCCAATAGTGCTTCTGCAAAAACTGAACATCGGCTGTCGGAAGGAGATTCTTTTTTTCGAGACTGCGAAGGGCTTCGGATGTATTTCGCTGCCGCAGTTCGGAATCGCGCCCACCGTGTACCACTTGCAGTGCATGCACGAAAAGTTCGAGATCGCGAATTCCGCCTACACCCAGTTTCAAATCAATCTGCTCTTCCTGCGTTCGATGAGCATACTGCGCATGGATCCGTTGCCGGAGACTTTGTAGGTCCGACAGCATGGTGTAGTCGAGATGTTTGCGGAAAGTAAATTTCGTGGTGAAATTTAAAACATTTTGAATCAGGGCTTGGTCGCCCCAAATCGGACGCAGGCGAACGAAAGCAAGTCTTTCCCAAGTTTCGCCATAGTTTCCATAATAATCTTGAAATTGATCATCTGTCGGAATCAGCGGACCCATTCGTCCACCAGGGCGAAGATCAAAATCATTTCGAAAGCAAAAGCCAATATCGGT
The DNA here is from genome assembly GCA_966211485.1 of uncultured Bdellovibrio sp. GTDB lineage: Bacteria > Bdellovibrionota > Bdellovibrionia > Bdellovibrionales > Bdellovibrionaceae > 21-14-0-10-47-8. The sequence continues at coordinate 17,926 of CBIHPB010000007.1, read as the reverse complement.
AAATTCTTGAATCAGATTTTGAAACTTCCGCAAGAAGGAAGCATCGACATGTTCTTTCGAATTGGAAACAAAAACCAAATCCACGTCCGAGCTGAGATTGAGCTCTTGAGATCCCAATTTTCCATAAGCAAAAAGTGCTAGATGTGGGCCCGCATACAGTCGGCAAACTTCGGACAGAATATCGTCGGCGGCCAAAGACCAATGCCGGCAGATTTCTTCCGAATTCGCAGTTTGAAAGTACTCGGCCAGTGTACATTCCAGCCAGGCACGATGGCGCTTCAACCGAATATTGTCGGCGACGCCGGTCGGTGTTTTTTTCAAGAACTGAAAGTATTGACTGGCGCTGGGGGAAAACTGACAGACTTTCTGAATTTGTTCTTCGGAATAAGTCGAAATTTCAGGAAGTCCCACAGCTCTCCGTTCTATTCAACGTTTTGTGACCACTTGGGGCTAAAGTAATTGGCGTCGTCATTGGTCACGCGCATTTCCTGTGTGCCATCGAGATTGGAAATATAAATCTGATTCGAACCGGTTCGGTTGCTGGTGTACATCAGAAATCGTCCATCGGGAGAAAAAACCGGCATTTCATTATGGGCACTTTTGCCGTTGGCTTTTTTCGCCTTAATGACCAGTTGTAGATTCGACCCATCAGGAGAAATCGTGTAGACATCAAAGTGATCGTCATTCCATCCGGTAAACGCAATACTTTTTCCATCTGGCGACCAGGAGGGAGAGGCATTGTTGGTTCCGGCCAAGGTGACGCGCTTTACATTAGTTCCGTCCGCATCCATTGTGTAGATCATCGGATTTCCTCCACGATCTGAAGAAAAGGCCAAAGTTTTGCCATCAGGGCTGATGGCGGGCTCGACATTCATGGCACCGCGGGGACCTTTGGTGATCTGCTGGATCACTTTGCCTTCGAAAGAAATTTTGTAAATGTCCGAAGTTCCCGACTGGGAAAGAGTCGCAAACAAATTTTTCCCATCGGCATCAAAGCAGGCGCCCGAGTTGATTCCTTCGCGAAAAGAAACCTGGTCGCGCTTTCCAGAGGCCACATCGTATAAGTAGAGATCGATATTGCGAGATTGAGTTTTCGCATGTTGAACGATGGCCGAATAAGCGACTTTGGAGCCATCTTTTGAAATCGCTGGTGAAAGTGAAACCGTTTGGTGATCGGTCAGCTTTCTGGCATTGTCGCCATCCCAATCCATCAGATAAATTTCTTTGAACTGTCCGCCGCCGCGGTCGCTGGCCGCGACAATACGGGACAAAAACATTCCGGGCTTTCCAGTCAGTGCTTCCAACAAATCGTTGGAAAAGGTGTGGGCGATCCGTTTAGCCATTTTGGTTTCGCCCTTGTACTTTTTTGAGAGAACGACTTTGCCAGAGGAGACCTGGTAAACATGAACTTCGAGATGAATCTGTCCGGATTCGAATTCGTATTGCCCCCGAGCCAAAATTTCAGCGCCGATGGTTTTCCAAGACTCGAACTGAAAGCCTTTTGGATCTTCCGGCGCCGGTCTAATGCCAACCTTCGAAGTGTCTTCTAAAAAAGCTGCGGGATCTATAAAAGAAAAGTAGCCGGTCATCTTCAGATCATCGTTGATGACTTTGAAAATCTCATCGGCTGCTTTCTGAGTCTGTGCGGAGCCGCCGGAGGAACCTGAAACCTGAAATTTGGGAAAGGCGATCAGACTTTTCCGAGTCTTCGCCTCGGTCACATCGATCTGAACTTGGGCTTCGACCGGCGCGGTGACTTCCGAAGTCACCGCTGGGGTCTGGGCCATTGCAAATAAGCTGAACAAAGCAATCGAAAGCACGAAGTGAACTCCTGCGGGCTAATCTAATCTATTCGAGATTCTTCGACCATTTCGGGCTGAAGTAATTGGCATCGTCATTGGTGATTCGGCGCTCTTCCGAGCCATCCAAATTTGAAATGTAAATCTGGTACGAGCCCGTGCGATTGCTGGTGTACATCAGCTGTCGTCCATCTGGCGAAAAGACAGGCGTTTCGTTCTGTGCCCATTTTCCGTTTTTCTTTTTCGAAGAGGTGATGCGGATCATATCGGTTCCATCTGCCGCCATGGTGAAGATATCGAAATGATCTTCACTCCATCCTGCAAAGGCCAGACGCTTGCCATCTGGTGACCACGAAGGTGTCGCATTGTACTTTCCCGCAAAGGTGACACGTTTTGCATCAGTTCCGTCGGCATCCATCACATAGATCATTGGATTTCCGCTGCGATCCGAGGAAAAAGCGATTTTCTTTCCATCGGGACTGATCGAAGGCTCGACATTCATGGCCCCACGTGGACCGTTTGTGATTCGATTCAACAAAGATCCATCCGTCGACATTTTGTAAATATCCGGCGTTCCAGATTGCGAAATTGTCAGATACAGATCGCCGCTCTTGGTATCAAAATTCGCGCCCGAATTGATTCCTTGGCGGAAAGACACCAGCCATCGTTTACCCGTGTTCAATTCGTACATGAACAAATCCGCATTGCGGGTCTTTGTCTTCGCTCGTTGAACGAAAGCCGTGTAGGCCACCTTGCTACCATCCGAAGACCAAGCTGGCGACAGGGTCACCGATTTGTGATTGGTGATTTTATCCGAGTTTGCTCCGTCCCAATCCATGACGTAAATTTCTTTGAACTTGCCACCACCGCGGTCGCTGGCTGTGACGACTCGGGAAAGAAACATTCCCTTCGAGCCGGTCAATGCTTCCATGAAATCATTTGCGAAAGTGTGGGCAATGCGGCGAGAGGCTGAAACCGTACCCTTATATTTTTTTGCCAAAACCGCATTGGCGCGGGCCACATCATAAACATAAATCTCAAGCGTCAGTGCATCGCCCGCGATCGAGAAATTACCACGCACCAAGAATTCAGTTCCAATTTGTTTCCAAGATTCGAATTTAAACCCACTTGGATCACCAGGTGCCGGACGAATGCTGGTTTTCGTCGTGTCTTCCAGATAAGCGTTCTGAGAAATGAATTGGAAATAGCTGGTCACGCTAAGATCATTGAAAACAACACGGAATAATTCAGACCCCACACTGGCAAAATTTTTATTCACTGCTGGATTTCCCACGAACTGAAGTGGTGGGAAAGCAACCAAGCTTTTACGAGTTTTTGCCTGGGACACATCGATCTGAACCTGCGCTTTAACAGTCTCGGTCGGTTGAGAGGTCACAGATTGAGCCAAAGCCATGGCACTGACTAAAAGAATCGACAACATAATCACACCTCTTACTGATCAGGTCGGAAGCGAAATAGAAATCCTTCGACTGATGCTATCTTTGCAAATTTACCGGGTGGCGGCGGGACTGGCGAACTATTTTGAATGGCGGTCAGCACAATTTCATCGAACGCCTGGTTGCCGCTGGATTTCACAATGCTTTTGGAAAGAATATTTCCCGCCTCATCAAAGCGAACCAAAACCAAAGTGCTGAGCCCATTATTTTTAATGTACTGGGGAATTTCCCAGTAGTTTTTCATGTGTTTATAGACGTCGTTGGTGTAATTGTCCGCCTGAAGTTTGTTGATACCTGTCAATTCGGTACCGGCATTTAAAACGTTACCTTTGTACTTCACATCTTTGGCGGCCTGGGCTGCTTTCTTTTTGTGTTCAGATTCCAGGTCTTTTTGAATCGCTTCCAATGCTTCCATCTGCTTCAGTTTTTCCAAAGCTTGCTTTTGCTTGGACTTGGTTTTGTCCAGATTGATCGCATCGGGCTCTTTGGTTTTCGGAGCTTGCTTCACGGGTTCTGGTTTAGGAACCACCGGAGGAGGCAAAGTTTCCTTCTTCGGCATTTCAGGAGCTTTCGGCGGAGCAGCCGGCTCTGGAGCTGGTGCCGGCGGAATTTCAGGAACTTTATCCGGCATGCCGACCAGATCCACACGAATCGCATTTTCCAATTGCATCGGAGCATCTGTAAAAAATGTGGCTTTGATTGTCAGCCCCAAAAAGATCGCGACGTGAATGACCAGTGAGGTCTTCACGTATTTCTTAAGGCTGAGACTTTCGAATTCAAAACCTGTTGCGCGACTCATTTTTCTTTCGGCAGAGTGATCAGTCCAATGTTGAAAATTCCAGCTGCGCGGATTTCAGCCATGGCCTCGGCCACGAATCCGTAATCCACCTTGCGGTCAGCTTGAATGTAAATCTGCTTGTTCTTTCGCTTTTCAAAAATAGCTTTCAGTTTCGTTTGCAGCTCGCCCATCGCCATCGGTTGTTTGCCTGCGGTGATCTTTTGATCTGCCGAGATCACCATCACGAAGGGTTCGTCTGTTGGTTCGACACCCGAAGCAGATGTCTTCGGTAGATCGACTTCGATTCCCTGTTGCATCAGCGGAGTTGTCACCATGAACATGATCAGCAGCACCAACATGACGTCCACCAAAGGTGTCACGTTGATCTCGCTTAAGGCCATGCGACTTTTTCCGCCGCCGTTTCCTGCACTCATTCCCATGGAAGCTTACCCCTTGAAGAAGTTGCGTTTCACGATGTTCAGAAAATCCGTGCTGAAATTGTTCAGGGCCATTTCCTGTTTGCGAATCTGAGAAATAAAATGATTGTAAAGCACAACTGCCGGAATCGCCGCCGCCAGACCAATCGCTGTTGCGATCAGGGCTTCGGAAATTCCCGGTGCCACCACGGCAAGGCTGGCAGAACCCGTCTGACCAATTTTATGGAAAGAAGTCATGATTCCCCAAACCGTTCCGAACAGACCGATGAAGGGGCCGGTACTGCCGGTTGTTGCCAGCAAAGTCAGTTTCGACTCCAGGTGGGCGACTTCAAGATCGACGGACTTGCGCAGCTCACGCTCGAGATTGTCCGATCCTGACAGCTGCATGATGGAATCCGATTTTTTCTGTCCCGCCAATTTTTGCAGCTCGAGGTATCCAGCACGGAACACACGCGCCAAAGGACTGCGCTTGTGCATTTCAAATTCGCCGTACAAAGTGTCCAGCGAAGTCGCCTTCCAAAAGTGTGCGAGAAATCTTTCGTTGGCCATTTGCAGAGCTGAAAACTGTTTGAACTTCAACAGTGCCACCGCCCAAACAAAAATCGAAAGGCTTACCAAAATCAACAGGGTCAGTTGCACAACAAGGCTGGCTTGAAAAATCGCGTCGAGCGCGCCGGTATTGACCTTCACGATGAAATCCTCCACAGAAGTTTATTCTTCAAACTATCAAATGGAGGGGAGGTCCGGCAACTAACCAAGCATTGCAGAAACCGGACCTTGGTCTAAGGTGCGGTCATTTTGTACTGACATCAGACACAAACAGCTATTTTCCGGCTTCGGCAGGATTCAAAACAAGCAATGGATCTTCGACGAACAAGCCATCTGGTTCGAAAGATTTGGCTTCGTTGATTTCTTCGATGGTCTTCAGCGGACCCAAGAAAATCTTTTTAAAGCGTCGTCGCATCTCTTGAAGAATATCGCGGTCGAAAGTGTTGCGGTTGCGATATTTCAGCGGAGCAAAGAAAACGTCGCCAGCAAAACTTGCCGATGGCAGCAGCCACATCGATTCGAAAGTTTTCAGCCGGGTGATATCTGCGACTGTCGATCCGAAAACTAGCATGGGTTGCAGTTCTTTCGCGCTGGTCAGAATCGTATTGTAATTGGATTGCAGCATCACACGGTCCAGAGATTTTGTCTCGTCGATCACTTTCACCAATTGAAAGTGAATATCCTGAACGTTCTGATCGCAATTGATCACGAATTTAGTATTCGGAAATTTCAGCAGCAGCTCTTTCAGCAGTGGACGTGCTGGATTTGCCGTCTGCTCGAGCTCTTTCACGTTTTTGTTTCGATCGGTCCAAGGCTTCACTAACAGATTTTCATCTTTGGCCCGGTACACATCGGCCCACAGAATGAGATCGGGCTTCTTTTCGAGAAGAAAGTTTTGCTCCCAAGGGACGATCAGGGCTTGGCCTTCGATTTTCAAAAAGGGGGCATCAAATGGCCGGAATGTCTGGCCTTCGCCCCACATACGAGCGGCCATAAAGACGATAAAAAAGACAAGGAGAGTGCCAATGGTCAAAGTGATTAATCTCATGGGGGTGAATTACGCCAAAAAAAGGCGTAATTCAATTGATTTTCACCTGGGTTTCATTTAAACCCGATGCCCTATGAACAAGCTGAATCGGAAAGTCGAATACTCTTTAATGGCGCTCAAGCATATGAGCCGCAAGATGCCAGGTGAACTGACATCTGCCAAAGAAGTATCGGACAGCTATCAGGCCCCTTTTGACGCCACAGCTCGCGTGATGCAGATGATGGCCCAAAGCGGAATCCTGCGCTCGTCTCCGGGAGCCCAGGGCGGCTATCAGATCACTAAGGATCTGGCGAAGGTCACCTTGCACGAGCTGATGGAGCTGATCCAAGGGCCGACTCAAATTGCCAAGTGCATGCACAAACAAGAGCCCTGCGAAATCCAGAACAGCTGCAATATCGTGTCGCCGGTTCATACGTTGAATCAGAAACTGAACGAATTTTACAAGAATGTGACTCTGAAAGAGTTGCTCTTCAAAGGTTGATTATGGCGGATAACAAAGAGCAAACATCAGCACCAGCGATCCCCGGTAGCGAAGACTACAAGTATGGCTTCGTGACGGATATCGAAACGGATCAAGCTCCAAAGGGCTTGAACGAAGAGATCATTCGTCTGATTTCCGCGAAGAAGAACGAGCCCGAGTGGATGCTGGAATATCGCCTGAAAGCATTCCGTCACTGGCTGACCATGGAAGAGCCGACTTGGGCCCATGTCAAATATCCGAAAATTGATTTCCAGGATATCCGCTACTATTCCGCTCCGAAGAAAAAATCCGAAGGTCCAAAATCTTTGGATGAACTCGATCCTGAGTTGGTGAAAACATTCGAGCGCCTGGGAATTCCTCTGCAAGAGCAGAAGCGTATTTCCGGTGTCGCGGTCGATGTGGTCTTTGACTCGGTTTCCGTTGGAACAACTCATACAGAAGTTTTGGAAAAAGCGGGAGTGATCTTCTGCTCGATTTCAGAGGCGATTCACAAATACCCAGACAAAGTAAAAAAATATCTGGGGAGTGTTGTCCCAACTGCTGACAACTACTATTCAGCATTGAATGCCGCGGTCTTCACGGACGGATCTTTCTGTTACATCCCAAAAGGCGTTCGTTGTCCGATTGATCTTTCGACCTATTTCCGAATCAACGCTTCGGACACAGGACAATTCGAGCGAACTTTGTTGGTTGCGGATGAAGGCAGCTATGTGAATTACCTCGAAGGTTGTACAGCTCCTCAGCGCGACGAAAATCAATTGCACGCGGCTGTTGTCGAGCTGATTGCTCTTGAAGACGCTGAAATCAAATACTCGACAGTTCAGAACTGGTACACCGGCGATAAGAACGGTCGTGGTGGAATCTATAACTTCGTTACCAAGCGCGGAAAATGCGCGGGAAAACGATCGAAGATTTCTTGGACTCAGGTGGAAAGTGGATCTGCCATCACTTGGAAATATCCATCGGTGATTTTGCAGGGCGATTATTCTGAAGGTGCTTTCTATTCTGTGGCGCTGACTCATGATTACATGCAGGCCGATACTGGAACGAAGATGATTCACATTGGGAAGAACACCAAGAGCACGATCATCTCAAAGGGAATCTCGACCGGCCATTCTAGCAATGCGTATCGTGGCCAGGTGAAGATCATGCCGTCAGCGGAAAATGCGCGGAACTATTCGCAGTGTGATTCGATGCTGGTGGGGGATAAGGCCAGTGCGCACACTTATCCGTATATTGAAGTCAAAAACAAAACGGCCACTCTCGAGCACGAAGCCTCCACCTCCCGCATCAGCGAAGATCAGATTTTCTATCTGCAGTCGCGTGGTTTGGATATGGAAGGCGCGATCTCGATGTTGGTGAACGGTTTCTGTAAAGAAGTTTTCAAAGAGCTTCCACTGGAATTTTCTGTGGAAGCTGTGAAGTTGATCGAAATGAAGTTGGAAAATTCGGTAGGATAATATGTTAGAAATTAAAAATCTCCATGCCAAAGTCGAAGATAAAACAGTTCTCAAAGGTTTGAACCTCAGTGTTCAAGCCGGCGAAGTTCACGCCATCATGGGACCCAACGGTTCCGGTAAATCGACTTTGTCGAAAATCCTGGCGGGACATCCTTCTTACGAAGTGACTGAAGGTTCAGTCAGCTACGATATCAACTTCAAGCAGACCAATCTGTTGGAGCTGGATCCCGATGTTCGCGCGAAAGAGGGCATCTTCCTGGCCATGCAATATCCAGTCGAAGTTCCGGGTGTTTCGAATTTCCAGTTTCTGCACACATGTTTTAATTCAATTTTGAAGTATCAGGGTTCAGAAGAGCTGTCTGAAAACGAATTTCGTGCATTCTTGAAAACCAAAATGAATCTAGTCCAGATGCGCGAGGATTTCCTTGAGCGGTCCGTGAACGTTGGATTCTCTGGCGGCGAAAAGAAGCGCAACGAGATCTTGCAAATGGCCGTTTTGTCCCCACGTTTAGCCTTGCTCGACGAGACGGATTCAGGTCTGGATATCGACGCCTTGAGAATTGTGGCGGAAGGTGTGAACAAACTTCGCCGCAAAGACAACGCGATCGTTTTGATCACGCACTATCAGCGTCTTTTGGATTATATCAAACCGGATTTCGTTCACGTTCTGGCAAACGGCAAGATTATCGAGACAGGCGATGCAAGCCTGGCCTTGAAACTGGAAAAACAAGGCTACGATTGGTTGATGTAATATGAGTCTGCAAAACGCCTTTCAAAAATTCAACCAAACCCAGAAGGCTGCAGGCCCCTGGGGATCCATTCGCCAAAATGGCTTTCGCTATTTTGAAGCGAAGGGTTTGCCTTCAAAACTGGAAGAGGCTTGGCATTACACAAGTCTTAAGAATCTGCCGGCTGAAATGCTTTTGCCGCAGGATTCGAAATCGGTTTCAGCTAAAAATCTGAAATCTGAATTTAAAACTTATCTGAATTCTCAGTTCCACAATCTAGTCTTCTTAAATGGCCAGTTGGTGGCTGAGCTATCCGATATCGAGGCTTTAAAAGCATTGAAGGTTGTGGGTCTCGAGCAGATCCAAAAGACCTCAGTTCTGAAATCCATTCGCGGCGCCCGTAAGCAAGTCGGCGCCTTGAGACAGGATTCGATGGAAGCTCTGAATTCGGCATTTGCGGGTTCAGGTATTGTGGTTGAAGTTCCAGAAGAGACTTCGCTCTTGAAGCCTTTGCATGTTTTGTATGTGCAGACATCTGATAATGCCGCTTATCCAAAGACTTTGGTGAAGGTTGGAGCTTATTCAAAACTATCATTGATCGAAACCTACACAGGCGGGTCACAGAAATCTTTGACCAGCGCTGTCTCGGAAATCGTTTTGGAGCAAACAGCGAAACTGGAATACATCCGCGTTCAGGCGGAAGGTTCCCAAGTAACGCATGTCGGCCGCACTCGTATTTTCCTGAACAAACAATCTTCACTCGAAGCACTTAGTTATTCGACAGGCGCTGCTTTGAATCGCCATAATTTCGAAGTTTACTGCATGGGCGAGGAAAGCTCGGCTCAGGTGAACGGTTTGACCTTGGGTTCAGGCGAGCAACACCACGACAATCAGACTTTGATTGATCACGTGGTTGGCAACTGTGTGACGACTCAGCTTTATAAGTCCATCCTGGATGGAAAATCGCGCGCGGTCTTCGGTGGACGTGTTCAAATTCGCGAGCAAGCTCAAAAAGCTTCCAGCGAACAGCTGAACAAAAATCTTCTTCTAACTTCAACAGCCGAAGCGGACAGCAAACCCGAACTGGGTATTTATGCTGATGATGTGAAAGCGACCCATGGATCGACTGTTGGTCAGCTGAGCGCTGAAGAACTTTTCTATTTTATGAGCCGGGCGATTCCTCGGGATAAAGCTGTGGAAATGTTGAGTCTTGGTTTCGTGAACGATCTGATTGATCGTGTTTCCAACGAAGAGATCCGTCATTGGCTGTCAGCACATCTTTCTCAAAGCTATCAACAGATGAAAGGTGCGGAATGAACAGCGTGATCGAAACCAATAAAATCCGCGCTGACTTCCCAGCCCTGACCCAAAAGGTCCGCGGAAAGCCATTGGTTTATCTCGATAGCGCGGCTTCAGCCCTGAAGCCTTGGCCAGTGATCGAGCGCATCGGTCATTTTTATACATATGAAACCTCTAACGTTCACCGTGGGGCTCACTTCCTGGCGGACCGGGCGACTCAGGCCTTCGAAGAGTCTCGCGAAAAGGTCCGCAAGTTCCTCAATGCGTCCAGCATTGAAGAGGTGATTTGGACTTCTGGAACAACGGCTTCTTTGAATTTGATCGCTCAGACTTGGGCGCATCAAAATCTCAAAGCTGGCGACGAAGTTTTAGTTTCTGAAATGGAACATCACGCGAATATCGTTCCTTGGCAGATGGCCTGTGAGCACACAGGTGCGCATCTCAAAGTTATTCCGGTCACGGATCAAGGTGAACTGGATTGGAATCAGTTCGAAAAGCTTGTCTCGAGCAAAACAAAGCTGGTCGCACTGACTCATTGTTCAAATACCTTGGGTACTTATGTGGATATCCAGCGGGCCGCGAAACTGGCGCATTCAAAAGGTGCCTTGATTTCTGTCGATGGTGCGCAGGTTGTGTCGACCAGACCTGTGGATGTTCAGAAATTGGATGTCGATTTTTATTCTTTCTCGGGTCACAAGCTTTTTGGTCCGTATGGAATTGGTGTTCTGTATGGAAAGAAAGAGCACCTGCTGAAGATGCCTCCTTATCAAGGTGGCGGCAGCATGATTTCAAAAGTGACTTTCGAACGTACGACCTACAACGATCTGCCATTTAAGTTCGAAGCGGGAACACCGAATATCGAAGGCGTGATCGCCATGGGAACGGCGATTGATTACGTTCTGAAAATCGGTTTCGAGAAAATTCACGAGATCGAAAAAGCTTTACTGGACTATGCGACGACCGAGCTTCAGAAGATTTCTGGACTAAAAATCATTGGTGAGGCGAAAGACAAAGCGCCGCTGATTTCGTTTTCGATGGAAGGTCTGCACCATTCCGATGTTTCGCAGATTTTGGATCAAGAAGGTGTCGCGGTTCGCGCCGGACACCACTGCACGATGCCTTTGTGCAATCGGTTTCATGTGACCGGGACACTGCGGGCTTCGTTTTCAATTTTTAATAATAAAGCCGATGTGGACGCTTTGGTGAAAGCCCTGATCAAAGCGAAGGAGATGCTCTCATGAGCACACAAGATGTACTAATCCGAGTTCAAGCAACACCCAATCCCAACGCCTGGAAGTTCGTTCTTGATCGTCCTGTTTTGCTGGAAGGCAAGGCGACTTATTCGAGTCCGGACGAAGCAGCCGGCAATCGTCTGGCTTTGGATCTTCTAGCGCTGGACGGCGTGAAGCAGCTGCACTTTTTCCAGAATGTCGTGACCGTGACTCACCGAATTGATTCGGATCCGGATGAAGTTCAAAAGCAGGTATGCGCTGTGATTCAATCACGGTTGCCGGTGCACAATCCAAGTTTTGGAATTTCTGAATCTTTGAAAGAGCTTCGTAAAAATCTGCCAGAAGATGTTCAAGCAATTGAATCCATCTTGGATCGCACGATCCGTCCCGGCCTGCAAGGCGACGGTGGAGACCTGGAAGTCGTCAAGTACGAAGAGAATAAATTGTACGTGAGTTATCAAGGGGCTTGTGGAACTTGTCCAAGTGCCACCACAGGAACTTTGATGGCGATCGAGGGAATCTTGCGGGACGAATTCAATCCGCAGATCGAAGTCATCCCGCTTTAATTTTCAGAACGAAAAGGCCACTGATTATTTCAGCAGGCCTTTGCAAGCTTCCAGCGCACTCTTCACGACAAAGTTGCTTTCACCTTCAGATTGCAATTTTTCTTTCACCTGAGAGATCGACAGGCTTGGATACATGCTGCTGTTTGTAGCCGCCATGCTGTCTGAAATACACTGAAAATATTTGTCAGATTTAACCACAGTTCCATTCTGAGGCTGACTTGGAGAAACTGGCGAAGTTTCCTTTGAAAGTTCGCAAGTCAGCATTTGTTCGGCCGTATTGTTGCGGTAGTAAAACTTTGTACCTGCGGTCACAACAAAAGACACATCAGAAGCTGCAGCTTTGCCATCTGCAGATACGTAAATTGAACCCATCATGTCGTTGTCAGCCAGTTTTACCAAGTAATTCAGGCGTTTTTTTGTATCGACATTTTTATCGCTCAAGACTGAAACGATTGTGCAGGCCTCTGGCGGAATTGAAGGCTCATCTTCATTTAAACCGGAAAAGCCTTCAGTTTGTGAATCCAAAGTCGTTCGGTGAAAGAAGTCATGGATGTTTTCCAGTTTGCAAGACAGTTTCTGGTCTGTGCAGGGGCGCAGGACTTGTGCAGACACCGTGGTGCCAGCCAAGAGCAAAAGCATTCCAATTGTCAGAGTGGTACGCATTGGGTTCTCCTTCTTCGCTGTCCAGACTTTGGACACGAGCCAATTTCCAGCCTCAAAATTCAACAGAAGCCCGATTATTGGGGCTCCTGCGAGGCCATTTAGGCTATGTGCAATTAGAATGCTAAAAAGGAGATATCAAGGACTATTCGTTTTTGCTGCCGGCCAGGCGCGCCTTCTTTAGCGTTTTTTGAGACGGTGCAACAGGGACCATCTTCAAAAGACGAGTATCTTCCAGATTCAGATTGTTTCCAGAAATGCGCAGGCCCTGATCAATGGTCGTTTCACCTTTCAAAGTGATATTTCGTCCCATCACCAAACCATGAATTTCAACTTTGCCTGAGATGCGAATCCACTCGTCACGGTTGGTTTTGTCCGTCACGTAATCAGGAGCGAAGATCATTGCGCCATCTAAAATCGGGGAATCATTTTTTTCGGATTGCACCAGGAAATGACCGACCAGCATAGAGTTGCGAATCGGTGTTTCAATCGCCACAACGCCATCACCTTTCATGATCGTGTTTTCAATCCAACCGCTGTTTTGAATTTCGACTCGGTCGCAGATCTGAGATCTGGCGTTTACAAACACGTTTTTTGCGACTTTTGCTTTTGCGGAAACAAAACCGCCACCGTTTGGATGAGCAGTCCCTGCCTGGCCATTGCAAGGCTTGGCAGAAGTGGCAGCGAATACTTGGCAGGCCATCAGGGTCATCATTGCAGTCACGAAATGCTTCACAGAATTCTCCTTCTCAACAGGTGGTGTCTCCAACGAGAAGGATCAAATTGCAGTGCCTATGCCCTGAAAATGTCTGTGAAAAGGGCTTGGATTCGAGCTCGTGACCGCAAAAATCTTCGCGCGCGCACAAGAGCCGAATCGGGTTCCTCAATTGCCAACTATTTTGACAGGCGCTGAAGGTAAAGCTGAACTAGGCGGGATTTCAGCCAAGCGATCGGAGCCCACAGGGGTTTTTCAATGCGGTTTTTCCAAGGATTGTAGAAGAGACCTTTTTCCGAAACCGAGCCCGGCTTTTTTAAAAGGACTTTCAAGGCCTCGTAGCTCATCAGCACACCAGTCATCCAAACCATGGGTGCCAAAGAGATGCGCTTTCGTTTGCCGGCGATCATCTCGGACGCTTTATCCAGAATCACATGCTGAATGGTGCTTGAGTTCGTCAGCACATAGATCGTCTCTTGAAGGGCGCACCCACGAATATCGTCTTCACTCCATTGCTCGGGCGCTTTATCCCTTGTTGGAAACCTCATAAATTCTTCGGGGCGAGCTGCCTCGGGGCCGACCACGTACACACTTGGCAAAGTCGAAGCGAAGGCATCGATCACGGTCTTTCCATGTTGTTGAGCTTTTCGCATTAGCAAGACTGTGGCGCGGTGGCTGTCACAGCCGTTGATTACGAGGTCCACCTTCGTGAGGATTCCGTCCAGATTCTCGGTCCAATTGTCGCGGAAGATTTCGACCTTCACCTCGGGGTTGATCTGTTGGATCATGCGGGCGGCGACGTCGACCTTGGATTGATTGATTGACTGAAGATCGGCGAACATCTGCCGGTTCATGTTCGAAACCTCGAAGACATCGATGTCGCTGATAATAAAGTGGCCGATGCCAGTTCGGACCAGACATTCGAGGGCCGTTCCGCCCATGCCGCCGACTCCGGGAATGAAAACGCAGGCATTTCGCAAAGCGTGCTGCTCGTCCTCGGAAATGAAACCGATATTTCGAGTAGTGAATTCAGAATAATTGAAAACGCCGGTCGTCATTCTTTTGGTCGTTTCGGGAAATCTTTCAAAACAGTAGCCCAAAATTGACGTGATTTTAACATGCGCAATTTCAAAACTGATAAAAACTATTCCTAGGTAGGGTCGGAGACATTTTGTCTTGGTATTTTTTTTGTAAGAGGAAGGATGGGATAGGACAATTGGTATCGTGGGGAGTTTATGTCTTTTAATTGGGGTCACAATCTAACTCAGACGTGGGGTTCGATCTTTCGGTATCTCCGAAAGGGCCGCCAACATCGATGTGAAGTTCATAACATCGGTCAATTCGTCTATAAAATCTGGGACTGTCCTGGAATCTGGTGCTCGGATGAAGAGATCGCCAGCATTCAATCCCATATGCTGGGTATTTCCGAGATCTCTCAATGTGGCAAGAAAGTGCCTGTCTATGGTCCTTTGATCCCCGGTCGCGAAAACTTGAAAACCAAATTGATTACAATCGCCTATTCGAAAAAAACTGGCGAGCCCGCTGCGTTTTCTGCGCAGACGTATATTGATTTACAGAACGGTCCTAAGCCATTGCGAGTGACACACCTCGGATTGGTTTATGTAGCCCCGCAGTTTCAAAGTTGTGGCGTGACCAGCATTCTCTATGTTTTACCGAATGCTTTGAACTTCCTAGCGTCCGGATTCCGTTCGCTGTGGATTTCCAGCGTTTCCCAAGTTCCAGCCGTTGTGGGCTTGGTGGCCGAAAACTATGCCTCAGTCTTTCCTTGCCCGCAGAAACGGTCTCAGCAAACGGCCGAGCATTTCTTGATTGCCCGAGAAATTATGAAATCTCACCGCTCTGTTTTCGGAGTCGGAGAGGATGCGGAATTTGACGAAACCACACATATCATTCGCAATGCCTATACAGGTGGTTCAGACGAGCTGAAAAAGACTTTCGTTGAAAGTCCCAAACACCGAAATGCGACAGTGAACGAGTTCTGCCAGACCAAGCTGAACTATGATCGCGGTGACGATGTTTTGCAGCTGGGAAAACTGAATTTTGATGTGTTCTTTGATTTTATCGTCAAGAAAACAGCCTGCACAGGCATGACCAAACAAATTTTATCAGCGGTTTTCAATTCGATTCGCTTGGCTCTTGTGCCGATTTTCCGATTGGTTTTCAAAACTACAAATCCTGGCCAGGTGACATCAGGTGCCTGGAAAATCCAAACCGATCCTTAGTTCTTGATTTCAAACTGTTCCCAATTCAATCGTGCCGGCTGATAGCGTTGGTAACCCGCAGGCAAAGCTCCCGTGCGAAACGCTGTGATGATTTCTTTGTCGTCTTTGATTGCAGTTTTGGTGCGAAGCCAAGCCATGCCTTCAGGGCTGTCGGCCAGTGATGACATTGGCGAGCCGTAAACATCCAATCCAGTCCACAGTAGCCAATTCTTATAAAGGATTTTACCTTGTTCGATTCGTGACGTGCCTTTGGGACATTGGACGAGCACGATGGCAGAAGCACTTTGAATCTGTGGCGCTTCAGTCAGAACCAGAGAGAGGACTTTGAGTTTTGCAAGAAAGTGGAAAACGGAAGGTCGCAAAATAAAGGAAGCTCCCAGTGCTTCAATCGCATTGAGACCGGCAGCTTCGGTGTTCAATCCGTCTTGACTCCATTTGCTGTGCGAGCGTGAAAAACGCATCCACGAAAAAAGCTCTTCGATAAAACCTTTGCTTTGCATGCCTTTAACGTTCTCGATATCGAATCGCTTGGCGATTTCAGAGATCAGTCTGCTATCGGTGACGACTTGAAGATCTGGACTGAGATTTTGCAGCGCTTGAATCTGAGATGGTTGAAGCTTGGCAAAGCGGCCACGGTAGCTGAAACGTTTCTCGACATTCTTGGCGAGATCACTAGGAGCAGAGTCGGCTGCGAGCCCTATTTCGACAAAGCCGATTTCAGCTGAGCGATCTTTTAAATTCTCAATCTTTGCAAGATCAAAGGATTCGCAAGTGATTGCCATTCCCATCGGTCGAAGAGCTAAGTCCAATGCCAGAATGCTCGCGCCAACCGAAATCATCAGATCGCGAAAGCGGGGATCGGCAGCCGGCAGAAAACGAGAAGGCTCAGCATAGAAAACAATTTTGTTATCTTGAAAACGAAGGCGCAGAGGTTGTACGTTATGCGCGCTGGGAACCCAACGTAAAGCTTGCAGTAGCTGTTTTTTTTGGTCGGCAGTCAGTTGCATCTAAGGCACCAGCTTCTTTCGATACAGGTGAAGCTCGTGCATGACCTTGCCCTTCAGTTTATGCGCCAATCGCAGGGACGGCTTGTTGCTTTCAGCGATCCAGGTGCCGCCGATTTTTTTATAGCGGCTTTGCTTGAGAGAAATGAGGAATTGATAAAGCATGGCGCCCATTAATCCCTTGTCATGCATATCTTTGCAGACGGAGTAGAAGATGATTACGCACGAGTCTTTCTCGCGGTTGAATTTCCAATAGTAATAAGGTGTCGTCAGTCCAAAGTTGGATTTGATATCGGCCAAAAATGGATTCAGGTTTGGAATGCAAATCAAAGATCCAACCGGCCGGCCGTTGTGATAGCCCACCAAAGACAGATCTCGGTCCACAACCAGCATCAAATCCTTGGCTTGAAATAGAATTTCCTCTTTCGTCAAAGGCACGAACATCGGATTTTCTGAAAATCCGTCATTCAGACAAATGCGAGTGTCTTCGATCAGATGAAGGAAGTTGTCTTTTTCGAGTTTTTTGTAAGTGAAAGTCGAATCTTCCAAAAGCTGTTTTTGCTTTTCTCCCAAAAAATCAGCCGGATCCGTATCGGCGACGATGATTTCAAAAGTCTGCATGGGGAAATCAGCACCATAACCACATTTTTCAAGCAGGCTTGAGATATAAACGGGCGAGTAAACCTGATCCGAATAATGAAAGGGATAGTTGATCTTCGTCACCACACCGGCCATTTGCATGGCGGTGAGATTGAAATTGCCCACGACCTCATTGCAGTCCCAGGCTTTGGCATGCTCCTCAACTTTTTGGAGCAGGGCTTTGGCAACCTCAAGATCATCGATGCAGTCAAAATATCCAAAATAAGCCTGTCGCAAATTGTATTTGCGGTTGGAGGCGCGGTGAATATGCGCGCAGATACGACCGACCATTTTTCCGTCCCGATAAGCCGTGTAATAGGCAAAATCATCGGGCTTTTCAAAAAGGGGATTCTTCGCACTCAGAAATCGGGCGAGATCGCTTTTCAGCTGCGAAACGAAACCAAAATCCTTCGGATAGATTTCGTAAGGCACCTGAAAGAAAGAAGAGATATGGTTTTTGCGAAGCTCGATCATAGGCGCAACCTTTACAGCAGCTTGAGATACTCGATCAAAGATTTCTTGTCGTCTTGGCTTAAGGATTCGAACTGTTTTTCGTGACCTTTGTTCGAATGCCCAGACTGTGTCGTATCGATCTCGACAGGACGGCTCCAAGGCGTGTAGCCCTCTGGATAAGCAACGCCGACTTTTTCGAAATCCAAAGCGTGACCGCCCGTTTTAAATTTCACCGGGCGTTCTTGCGGATTCATCAAGGCCCACAAAGTGGGAATACTGCCGTTATGGAAATACGGTGCCGTCGACCAGACGTTGGCCAGAATCGGAGCCATGTATCCTTGCGGCGTCTGCACATCCAATCGTTCCGAGATCCAAGAG
>CBIHPB010000006.1:0-27556 GCA_966211485.1 uncultured Bdellovibrio sp. | reverse complement strand
TTGTATCCTTCGCCACAACGGCGTCGATTTGGGTAAGAAAGATTACCTGGGCGAGCTTCGGTTCCTTTCTTAATGTCTTTCTAAAAACGACAACCGCTACTTTTGGATCTCGGTTTTCGCGAAGAGGCTTTGCCGCTTCTTCGCCAGTATTTGGATTTGCTGTGGTCGGCGAATGAAGAACTGAATCTGATCAGCCGTCAGATGACTTTCGACGAGCTGATCGACAACCATGTGATCGACTGTCTGCTGCCACTGAAACAGTTCCCGAAAGGTGTGAATGTCGCAGCTGATTTTGGGTCGGGCGGGGGACTGCCAGGGGTTTTGTATGCCTTGCAGTTTCCTGAGACTCGATATCAGTTGTTTGAGAAAAGTCCGAAAAAGCGCGAGTTCTTAAGTCGCTGCAAAGCTTTGGCTCCGAATCTGGAAATCCTGGGCGAAATTCCAAAGTCTCTGGGGCCGGTTGAGCTGGTGACCGCTCGGGCGTTTAAGCCGATTGATGTGATCCTGGATATCAGTCGCGAGTATTATAAATCCGGCGGTCGCTATTTCTTGCTGAAGGGCCGTTTGGAAAAGATCAATGAAGAGGCGACTTTAGCTCGTAAGAAGTTCAAAGACCTAAAGCTGGAATCCATTCCTCTCAAATCTCCTGTGATGGATGTTGAACGGCATCTCGTCCTAATCTAGGGCTGTTTTCGACCCTTTCCATACCCAAAGAACTTGCTCCTAAAAGGTTTCGGCCTCATACTAGATGATTCCCCAAAATGGCTCAGGAATGGGCGGAATGGCTGAATTTGTCGGTGAAACTGAAACCATTAATTAAGACCCATTGGGTGGCTTCGCAGAATCCACTGGATGTGTCGCTGAACGGACTGAAGCAGGTCGTGTTCACGGCGCCGCTTTCCGTTTTGGCGCCCGAGTTTCAATCTTCGACCGAGCTTCGTGCTGTGTTGCCGGTGCAATTGGATCCGCAGCCCATGGAGGCCGGCGGTGATGAGCTGAATCAAGTTCGCAGTCAGCGCTATGCTTTATCGACCAGTTTGTACTGGCGAATTTTTTCGGGCCATGACTTTGGTACGATTGGTTCCTCTTTACAGGAACTGAAAGCGTTGGCGGGTTCCATCGAGTTTCATTTTGAAGATGGTCAGGTCTTGCCACTGGTGGGAATTTTCCGACGGCCGGGCTTTCCGCAATTCTTAAATCCGAAATATTATCTCGAAGATTCCAGCTGCAATTGGGACCGCGCTTATTCGCCGACTTCGGAAGAGTGGATGAAGCCACTGAAGATGCTTCGGCATCTGCGAAAAACCGAGGACATGCGCCGAAGCTGGTTTGTGATTTTGGAAATCATGGCTTGGGCGCTTCAGCGAAAACGCCAAGTCGGGGATCTGGAAGTTTTGTACCGTCCGCGTGCCGAATCGCCGCAGCTGAATTATCATCTGCAGGAAATCGAGCTCTATCGCGAGCTGCCGCTGGCGGCGACCGTGATTCCTGAAAAGGGCGGTGCCCAGTCGGCGAAACTTCGGCTGTGGCAAGGGCAAAGCGAAGAGACGGAAGCCGGTGTGCTTCGTCTGCCATCGGCGGAATTTTTGGGCGAGCTCGAGAATTATTTCTTCGGACCTGCGATGAAGATTGCGTCCAATGATGAAGAACCTTTGCCGGAAGAACTGGCAGTCTTAAAAAATGTCGCACCGGAATTCAGGTGGGTGCCGCGTTTTTCAAGCGGTGAAAGCAATCTGCGCTCGCTGGAAAAGTCTTTGGTCTATCTCGAGCGCTGTATGCCGGCGGGCCGCATCTGCTTCGTCAATCATCAGCTGGTGACGGGGGAGACCTTCAAGCCGAAACTTTTGATTCAGGAATCCGAAGGTTCGCTGCAAATGGCAGTTTCCTTTTTGTTGGAGTCATTGAAGCTTGAGCACTTTAATTTCCCGGCTAATCTCGCGCCGATCTTTGGGCCCTTCACCGGCGGCTTGGATCAGATTCTGAAGCTGGAAAGAAAAGATGCGGCTTCTCGGCACAAGCAGTTCCGCGCCAATGATCTTTTGTTTTTGCGCCACCAGGGCCTGGTGATTTTCTGTTTGTTTGAAATGCTGAACTGGGTTTTAAAACTTCCGTTGAGCTCGGGCCAAAAGCTTGAGTTCGTGGATGACCTTGAATCCCCTGAAGCTGATCAGCAGTTTGATCGGCTGATGCAATACCTACAGAGCTCGATTCCGGCCTTGCTTGGAAAACCTTCGGTTCCTTACCAGGATTTGGTTTCGACTTATGCTCGAAATATTTTCCGTGATTACGCTGAAAAACTTTTCCGCGTCATGATGCAGGATCGATCGCTGCTGTTTCATGGCGAGCAAGTGGTCGAAATCAAAGGCGTGCAAAAGCAAGTGCTGCCGTTGATTCGGTTTTTAATTTTACATTTTATTGAAAACAGCCGCGGCAAGTTCTTGCTGCGTGCACAGTCACCTTTGGGCGAAAAATTTCCTGACGGGTTGAAGGTATGGACTGATCCTGAAATTCGTGAGATCGGCCAGGGATTCCGCGGGCAGTGGATGGATCTGGGATTGTTTGATCGCCAGTCGATTTCGCTTTTGTTCGAGCTCTGTGATCAAGGCGCGCATGTCATCCTGAACGGCACGCCGATGCAAGAGCAGGAAAATCCGTTTGAATTCGTTTTCTCAGTCAAAGATGCGGCGATCACCGAAGATACGCATCTATTTGATTTGCACCCGCAGATTTTCTTCAACGGCACACGCGTTGGCGTGGATGAAGTGAAAATCAATTTCGGACAGGGACAGACGGGCTTTATCGAGTACCAAGGACAGGTCTATCGTATCGAAAAGAAAGATCTGCCGTCGCTAAAATCGCTGCAAAGATTCTGGGATAAGATCAAAGGTCTCAAGAAAACAGGAAAGAAAACCAGCTTTGGTGACCAAGTTTACCAGCTGGAAAAATCGCAGGCATTGGATCTGTTGATGCTGAAAACCCAAGGCTTCCAGGTTGAAGTCGAAGGCGAGTGGAAACGGATCTTCGAGTATTTCGAAACGGGCCTGGGCGTGGACAAGATTTCTCTGCCGGATTCGGTGACGAAAAGTCTTTTGCCGCATCAGTTGGAAGGTGCGCAGTGGCTTTATGATCTGTATCAATTGCGCTTGGGCGCGATCCTGGCTGATGAGATGGGTCTTGGTAAGACCTTTCAGATTTTGTCGTTCCTGACACATCTTCAGACCAAAAATGAATTGGGCCGCTGTTTGGTCGTTGTGCCGACCTCGTTGGTCTACAACTGGATGGAAGAGCGCAAAAAATTTGCACCGGATCTGCCGATGCAGGTTTATCATCCGTCGCAAGAGCCTCGGCTTGAAGAATCTCTTAAAAATGCCGAGCCGATGGTGCTGGTCACCACATACGGTCTCTTGATTGAAAATCCGGAATTCTTCCACCGTCACAAGTGGAATGTGCTCTCGATCGACGAAGCGCAAGCTTTGAAGAACATCGTCTCGCAGCGGTCGGTGGTTTCGCGCAAAATCAATGCGCGCTTTAAGGTTTGTGTCACCGGTACGCCGATGGAGAACAATTATCTCGAATTCTACTCGCTCTGTGATCTGGTCGTGCCGGGTTGCTTGGGCGATGTGGATAGTTTCCGCAAGGATTACTACAATCGCGAGGTTCGCTCGGAATCTTTGCGCGAGCTGAAAATGATTTCCAAGCCTTTGGTGCTTCGCCGAACCAAATCGCAGGTGAAGCTGGCTTTGCCTGAGAAGACAATCCAAAAGATCAGCCTGCCGTTTGCGGCTCAGCAAAAAGAAATCTATATGAAGATGGCGATGACTTTCTCTCGCCAAGTGGATCAGTTGATCCAAGATCAGGGCGAGCGCAAAGCTCAGATCGCCATGTTTGCGGCCTTGATGCGACTGCGACAGATTTGCTCGGACCCAGCCGCAGTTCCAGGGGTCGATTACAAAGAAAAGCCGGCCAAAGTTGAGCATTTCCTCAGCGCGGTCCAGGATCATCTGGAAAACGACGAAAGCGTGATCGTGTTCACGCAGTTCCTGTCGACCTTGGGGCGAATCGAAAAAGAAATGCAAGAGCGCGGGATTCCGTCCTTCACCTTGAAGGGCAGTGTCAGTGCCAAAGAGCGCATTCGCTTGATCGACGAGTTCCAGAAAACCGAAAAGCCTGCGGTCATGTTGATGACTTTGAAAACGGGCGGGGTGGGTTTGAATCTCACCAAAGCGTCTGTCGTTTACCATCTCGAGCCTTGGTGGAATCCAGCCGTGGAAAATCAGGCGACGGACCGGGCGCACCGGATGGGGCAAACCAAGGACGTCAAAGTTTTCAATCTTTTGATCGAGGGTTCTTTGGAAGAGCGAATTGCCGACCTCAAGGTTCGCAAGCAGGATTCATTTGATCGCCTGTTTGGGGTCGAAGAAGAAGTCGAAGAGCGCGGATTTGAGGGTTCGCAGGCCCTGTCCCGTGAGGATTTTATCTACCTTCTGAAGTAAGTCGATGCGACCCTCGCAACCCGAGGGGATTTTTGATAGGATGCCCGGATGATTTCCACCGCCCTTGGTTACCAACTTCCCGAAGTTTACCGCAAGCTTTTGCCAGCCGAGCTGATGAAGGCCGAAATCCATGAAACCAAGGCGACCTGCGGTGATTGCAACTGGTCCGAATATCAAAAGCATCTCAAGTGCTGCACTTACGAGCCCTATCTGCCAAATTTTTTGGTGGGCGCCATGTTCGAAAGCGAAACGACTTCACCATCGGCACGCCAGGCACTGCTTCAGAAAATCGAAAAGCGTCAGTTCAGCCTGCCGATCGGAATGACAGCCAGTGTGAAATATCAGGTCGAATTCAACCATCGCGATGAAAAAGCTTTCGGAAATCGCGAAGATTGGCTTTGTCCTTACTACAACCGCGAAAAACAAAATTGCGGCATCTGGAAAAACCGCGGCGCTGTTTGCACCACGTTCTTCTGTCAAAGCAGCTACGGCGTGATGGGAATGGAATTCTGGAAACAGCTCAATGACTATCTCACCTATGTGGAAATGGCGATGATGGAAGAAATTCTGGTTCACCTGGATTTTTCTCCACGTCAGCTCAGCGACTGTCTGCAATTTCTGAATCGCCACGAAGGCTCGGCGACCGAAATGAAAGCCCACAGTTTGCCCGAGGCGAAAGCCCGCAAACTTTGGAACGGCTACTATGACGAGCAAGAAGCTTTCTTCCGAAAGACCTACAAGATGGCGCGCGAGATGAAGCCAAAACAATTCCGCGAGGCCATGGGCGAACTAGGTGAAGAAATCGAAGAATCGCTGCTGGAAAGCCTGCAAGAAGTCTCTCATGCTCGAGAATCGTAAGCGCAAAACTAAAGCGCCTTGTCAGATTTGCTTTCTGCATGTGGATCGCTGCATCTGCGCGCAGATCCCGAAACTGGATTTGCGTACCAAGCTTTGCCTGGTTGTGCACGCGCGCGAACTGAAGCGCACGACGAATACAGGAAGACTTGCGGTTCAAGCACTGACCAACAGTGAAATGCGGATTCGTGGAGAAGGACGGGAAGCGTTGGATCTTTCTGACTGGGCGAGAGATTCAAAATATCGAACACTTCTTTTTTTTCCGGCGGAAAATGCGCAGGCACTGACTGCCGAGTTTGTCGCCCAGGATCCGCGTCCAATCCAGTTGATTGTACCTGATGGAAATTGGCGGCAGGCCAGTAAGGTGAATACTCGTTATCCGGAATTGGCCAACGTACCACGCGTGATGATCAAATCACCAAATCAGTCCAAACATCATCTGCGAGCTGAAACGACTCTGGAAGGAATGGCGACTTTGCAAGCAATTGCGGAAGCCGTCGGGGTCATTGAAGGGCCTGAATTGGCAGAGCCTTTAAAACAACTGTATCAGGCTAAACTTCAGGCGACCTTGGCGGGCCGAGGAAAAATATTGATGGAGCGGAACTAAATCCAAAGTCGGGTAGGCATTTTCGGAGGAATGGAGAACGAAACGTTTTGTCTCTGACTTGCTAATGCCTAAATATCAAATTCCCATCGTAGCTGACGGGTCTGGTGTTTGCACTGGAACCATCGTGTCCGCTTTCGAAATATCCGAAAAGTAGGTCTCCTATTTGGCTTGTCGGCCCTCCAAATTGCTCGATGGAATAGATGTCATACTGGATCGCGCCAGCTGCTGGATAAGTTCTGTTGTCGCATGTCCGGCCAAGAACGCTTTTCGTCTGCCCTAGGCTCCAGTCCGTGAAACCGCAAAATGCGTTTGTGTTCCATGAATTCGCCTGAGTTGTCGAAAGGGGCTTGTATGTCATGCTCCCCAAAGTCCAATCAAGTGTTCCCGTTCCAAAGGGTGAAATGGCAGACGCAACATAAGAGCCGGTTTCCGTCACGGTATAGGTTTCATTGCTACAAACTCCGGTTCCATAGGCCGTCGCTTCGGTCGTGTAGGCTCCGCTCGAAAAATTCAAGGTCATAGACAGGCTGATAGAGCCATTGCTGAGGCAGGTTGTCTGCCAGAGCCCCGAGTCCAGGGTTCCGACACCTCCGGACTCCAAAGTCGCTGATTCCGTGGTTTTTTGAACCGAGCATCCTGTGAAGACAAAAGCCAAAACAACAAGAATAAGAGATGCGGACCCATTGATGCTCATAGATACCCTCTATTATGAGGTATCGGAAAATCCACGCCGAACTTAAATAGTTATTAATTTATATCGCCGAACCCATGAATATTTGACCGAAAAACAGTCGGAGCAATAAGTTTCGTGGGGTAAATAAAACAGTAATATCTAAATGAGATTTATTTAGATTCGGGCCTCGGTCAAACATTCTGGCAGAAAATTGCCGAGTCTTCTTGAGACTAGGACTCAATCATCGCCATCGCCTGGCGGACGCCTTGCAGGGTTCGGCTGGCGACTTCGCGGGCTTTGAGGCTGCCTTCTTTGTAGATTCGCATCACTTCGGCTGGATCTTTTTCGTATTGCTGACGGCGTTCGCGCATGGGCTTGATAAAGTCTTCGAGAACTCCGGTTAGGCGTTGTTTCAGAACTCCGTCGCCCAGTCCGCCGCGGCGGTAGTGCTCTTTTAATTCTTCGACTTTCAGCTTGTCGGGATCAAAGACATCTAAAAATGCGAACACCACATTGCCTTCGACTTGGCCTGGGTCTGTGACCTTCAGGTGATTGGCATCGGTGTACATCTTTTGGACTTTGGCTTTGATATCGTTGAAAGAATCTGACAGCGAAATCGAATTGCCGGCGGATTTGCTCATTTTTGATTTGCCGTCGATGCCGACCAAGCGGCCGACCGAGCCAATCAGGGGCTTTACTTCTTTCAAAGCATTTGATTTGTAGAGATGCAAAAAGCGGCGAACGATTTCGTTTGTTTGCTCGATCATTGGGTTTTGGTCTTCGCCGACCGGAACCAGGTCAGCTTGGAAAGCCAAAATATCGGCGGCCTGGCTGACCGGGTAAGTGAGAAATCCAGCCGGAAGACTTTCTTCCATATTTTTTTGGCGGATTTCTTCTTTGATGGTTGGATTTCGCATCAAGCGCGACACCGTCACAAGATTTAAAAAGTGAACCGTGAGTTCGTACAATTCAGGCACCAAGCTTTGCACGAAAATCGTGTTGAGCTTGGGATCAAGGCCGACAGCCAAATAGTCCAGCGCCACTTGGATGATATTCGAGCGCACGCGTTCCGGTTGGTCATAGTTATCGGTCATCGCCTGAGTGTCGGCGATAATGATGTACTGCTGATATTCGTGCTGAAGTTTGACTCGGTTGGCGAGAGATCCGACATAGTGACCGAGGTGAAGTGGACCAGTGGGACGATCGCCAGTTAAAATGATGGGCTTCATAGGGCTTCCTTGACGGCCCCAACATATTAAACCAGCGGATCGCTGTCACGGGCAAAAATCAGCTGACCTTTGCTCTCAAGCTCTAAAGCTTTCTTGAGAATTTCTTTTTGTGTTGCCTCGATGCGTGTCACTGATTGCGGTCCAAGTTGAGCAATCGCCGCTTTGATCAGATCTGATTTGCGTGCCGCCAATGGCTTCATCAATTGATTGAGAAAATTCTCGTCTTTTCCACGCAGCGCAAGGACCCATTTGGCATCCGGAATCTCTGAAAACAATTTCATAATCCCCTGAGGATTGGCTTTCAACAGATCCTCAAACACGACCAAGTTCTGCTTGAGCTTCTCGGCCATCTCGGGATCTTTTTTGACGATGTCAGCAAGGATGCGTTCTTGTGCTTTGCTGTCCAAAGCGCGCAATGCTTCCAACGCACTTTTAAATCCATCAATTTTGCTCATCCCTGACTTGTACCATAAACGAAATTCCAAGTAAAATGCAGTTCATCTGGGAGGTTTCGCATGCAGCAGGCTTCGTCTTTTGCGTCTCAGTTTGGGCTCAAGTACCCTTTGATCCAGGGACCTTTCGGCGGCGGGCTTTCCTCGGTGGAATTGCTGAAAACAGTTTCAAATCTCGGTGGTCTAGGAAGTTTCGGAGCATACAGTCTGGCGCCTTTGCAGATTTCAGAATTACTCGACGACATTCGAAACCAAACCCAATCTCCATTTGCGATCAATCTCTGGGTTCAGGATTCCGATCCCGAAATTCAATCCTTCAGCAAAGAAAAATTCGCTCGGCATTTGCAAGTTTTGGCTTCGTACTTTGACCGGCTGCAAGTTCCAAAGCCTGCATACCCAGAAAAATTCGGACAAAAATTCACCGAACAAATTGAAATTATTTTTCAGAAAAAACCACCGGTTCTCAGTTTCGTTTTCGGAATTCCTGACGAGGCGGTCCTCAAAGAATGCCACCGGCTTGGCATTCGCACGATCGGAACAGCGACAACTGTGGCGGAAGCCTTGTTAGTGGAAAAAGCCGGCGTGGATGCTGTTGTCGCTTCGGGATTTGAAGCCGGCGGGCACCGCGGGTCCTTCCTTCGATCCTCCGAATCTTCACTGACGGGAACGTTCGCCTTGGTTCCGCAAATGGCCGATGCCTTGCGAATTCCAGTGATCGCCGCTGGCGGAATCGCCGATGCTCGAGGCGTTCGTGCCGCGGTTGCTTTGGGGGCGCAAGCCGTCCAAGTCGGAACTGCATTTCTGGCCACCGATCAGTCCAAAGCGCCAGCCAAGCACAAAGAAAAGCTTCGTTCACAAGGCCAGGCGGGAATAACGACTTTGACTCGAGCTTTCACTGGACGCCTTGCCCGTGGATTGGAAAACGAATGGACGCAAACCTTTGAAAACCGTGGAGAGGATATTGCCCCGTATCCGGCGCAGACTTGGCTGACGCAAAAAATAAAGGCCGCGGCGATTGAACAGAACAAACCCGAGTGGATGTCCATGTGGGCGAGCCAAGCTTATCCGCTGGTTCATCACACTCAGGCCCGGCAGGTGTTTGAAGAATTGGTGCAAGGATTTGCCCCCGAATATCCCAAAATTCCCCGTGAATGATTTGATCCGGCGTTTTATGTGCAGGAACAAACTTTGCTAATTCCTCCCGCAAACGGGAGGATCCATGGATCGATCGGCATCAGTTCGATGGCAAGGTTCGCTGAAAAATGGACGCGGCAGTATCTCAACAGAAAGCGGAACGCTTTCAGAAGTCCCCTACGCCTTTGTCAACCGCTTTGAAGAGGGTGTCACCGGCACCAATCCCGAAGAATTGATAGGTGCTGCCCATGCCGGTTGCTTTTCGATGTCGCTGGCGCACGAAATCTCCCAGTGGGAGATGACGCCAGACTGGATTGAAACTCGCGCCACAGTTTCGTTGGATAAGGGCGCACACGGCTGGTCGATTGATCGCATTCATCTGGATGTCTCGGCCCGAGTCCCGGGAATCAGCTTTGAAAAATTTGAGAAGGCGGCGCAAACAGCGAAGGCCAACTGCCCAGTGTCTCGCTTGTTGAAGGCGGAAATCACCATGGACACGCATCTCGATACAGCCGAAGCCAATCGCGATGCCGAGATGACTTTTTAATCCGTCATGGGTCGCGTGGGTCATAGTGACAAGTTTTACAAATCTGAAATCTGTTTCGATCAAAACTCTGGAAGCGAGGTGCTCTTATGAAAAATCTCACGAAGAGATTCTGTTTGTCATGTTTGACTGTTTTCTTACTGGCCGCCTGCCAAAACTCGAGCGATAGCGGTGCTGCAGAAGAACCGGTTCCTGCGCCGATTCCAGAGCCGCCACCAGCCAAGATCAATCCGCTGACGGCCAATCGTTGGTGTCGGGCTGAGGACTGGGACACCTTTCAATTGGTCACGCGGATGACCTTTCAAGGTGAAAAATTGCTGGTGGAAAATCTGCTTCTGACCGGCAATGGTTTTAATATTTATGAATATGCCAACAAAATGGATTGGGAAGTCCGTGGTACCATGGCTCCGGTTCCAGGGAAGATGTCCGTCACCATGCACGAAACCGATCAGGTGATTCAGGCTCTGCCAGGATTCGAAGCACAGAAAAAAATCGTCACAGAAGTTTTCAGCCAGAATCCAAACCTCTCACATCCGGAAGGGGATTTTACTCCGCCGAAAGCTTTATCCATCGTCACGCGCTCGGTGACCTCGGGGGAGGAGATCGTCCGCCGGGTCTATCCATGCGAGTACTACTCGTCGACCTTCAACAACGAAGGCCCGCATCGGCCTTTGATGGAACTTTTATTGTTGTTGGGAAGTGAAAGCACCAACTACACCGAAAAAGATCATGGGCATTTGGCGGCCACGATGCCATTCGCATTTCCGATTGAAGACATCTCGATTGATGCCGCCAGCATTGCCAATACCCAATGGTGTTCGTGGAGGGAAGTCAGCACGAGCGAGGTGTTCCTGCGCTCGATCACGATTGGCGGAACTGAGTTCGTCGAAAACGCGCACTCGCAGATTTTTACCAACTACTTGGACGATCAAGAGATGCTGGCTTATTTGAAGTCCAACGCCGCCAAGTCCGAGCGCTATCAGCTGACATTGTCAGGCGGGCGAATGCTGGCGAAAAATCTCACGCCAGCCGATCGACAAGCCAAGTTTCCGTCGCAGGCGATGTTTGCCATGGTGAAAGACGCCAATGGTGCGAAAGCCTTGGTGCGAATGGATTATCGCGAGCCGGACCGCACCTGGCCAGTTTTCACGGATATCTATTTCTCGTGTCAGGATCAACGGCCACTTTTATTCAACGAGCCCTTCCGGCTGCGACTGCCGGATATTCTCAGCCTTCAAGTGGAAGCGCTGCGGGGGTTTTAGGCGTTGGAGCGGATGCTGGTTTGGGGACGCTCTTCAATTCTTTTTTCAGCTGCTCGTAAGTGTTAAACACAATCGGGCAGATGAAAGTATTTTCCAAAATATACCAACCGCGCCCAGCCATGTGCTGGGCTTCCAGATGCGGGTAACTTCGGCAGGGCTCGGGGCGCGCTTCGTAGACCGAGCACTTGCTTTGTTTTAGGAACGGACAGGGGCGCTGTTTAAAAACCAGATCGCCTTCATGATCTTTCTTTAAATACTTTTGCCGAAATTCATAAGGCTCCATCCCCAGGTGATCCGACAGACGTTTGATATCTGGAGATTTCGGAATGATCGTCAAAGCCCGGCAGCAGTTTGCACAGTCCCGGCAATCGATCTTCGAGCTGACCTCGCGGCTGACCCGATCGACGATTTCTTGGGCTTTTTTCATGGGCAGGGATTTTAGGAATTGGCGAAGCTTTTGGTTTTCGTCCCATTTCAGAGAGGCTTGCTTTTCGACTTCTTTCAGGTCCGTCAGAAGCTTCATACTCCTTTAGGCTAGCCGAAGCCCTGATTTTCGCACGGAAAACCTTCAGACCTGGACTTTTATCTTGGAAAATCCAATCCCATCGGGCTAAAACCGCCCCTATATGAGTCAAATCGAATTCACCCCCCTGACACAAACCGTGCAAAAAGGCGGCTGTGCAGCCAAAGTGGCGGCCAGCGAGCTTCGAAAAATCTTGGGCCAAGTCCGCTTCCCCAAAACTCATCCCGAGTTGATGGTCGACGGCCGGCTGTTCGACGATGCGGCAATTTACAAAGTCACCGATACTTTGGCGATGGTTCAGACTTTGGATTTTTTCACACCGATCGTCGACACTCCGAAACTTTTCGGCGCGATCGCTGCGGCCAATTCGCTGAGTGACGTGTACGCGATGGGTGGACGACCTAAGACAGCTATGGGAATCCTGGCATTTCCTCTCAGCACGATGTCTTCTGATGTCATTGTTGAAGTGCTTCAGGGTGCCGCGGACAAGGTCGAAGAATCCGGAGCGAACTTTGTTGGTGGACATTCAATTGATGATGACACTTTGAAATTCGGTCTTTCAGTCACAGGTCTCGTACATCCCGAAAAAGTTTGGTCCAACGCCAAAGCCAAACCAGGCGATCATTTGATTTTGACCAAAGCTTTGGGGACTGGAACGATGACTGCTGGTCTCAAGCGCCGGGAAGCCAGCGAAGCTGATATCGAAGAAGCGCTGCTAAGCATGGCTCAGATCAATAACGCCATTGATTTTCTGTCCGCCGAGCAGATCGACGCGATTCATGCGGCCACAGATGTGACAGGCTTTGGACTCTCCGGCCACGCCATGCAAATGGCGAAAGCAAGTCGGCTCAGCTTCCGTATTGAAACAGAATCTCTGCCCCGCTTTTCAAAAGCGTTGGGATTTTTGGAAAGATCATTTCTGACGAAAGCTCATCGTACCAATGCTCAGTACACAGAAAGCTCGATCCAATTCGAACGTTCGCTTCCGCTCTTGCAGCTTTTGACTCATGATCCGCAAACCAGCGGCGGTCTTTTGATGTCGGTGGCGCCTGAATTCAGTTCCTCAATCGTGCAAAGCCTGAAAAAAAACTTCCCTCAGGCCACTGTCATCGGATCTGTGCAAGAGCTTCAGGCCTCGTCTTTGATTTTCGGGTAGGACATGCGCACAGCGGACTTTGCTTCTCTTTTTTTGAAGAAAACGCCGCTGATCGATGTGCGGGCGCCGGTCGAGTTTCAGCAGGGCTCGCTTCCGGGGGCCATCAATCTTCCGATTTTAAATGACGACGAGCGCGCCCAGGTCGGTACCGTCTACAAAGAACAAGGCAATGAGGCTGCAACCAAGCTGGGGCACCAGTTGGTCTCGGGTGCGGTTAAAGAAGAGCGTGTGCAAGCGTGGCTCACCCAAGTCCAAAAAAATCCAGAGACGATTTTGTACTGCTTCCGGGGCGGTCAGCGCTCGCAGATCACTCAGCGTTGGCTGAAAGAGGCGGGGATCGAGCGTCCGCTCGTTCAAGGCGGCTACAAAGCTGTTCGTCAGTTTTTGATGGATGAAAATGATCGCCTCTCTGAAATCGGAAATTGGCTGATCATTTCCGGACCGACTGGCAGCGGGAAAACTCCGTTTGTACAGTCATTTCAATCAAAGCTTCCAGTTTTGGATCTCGAAGATCTTGCTCGCCACCGTGGATCTGCGTTCGGCCACATGGATGATCCGCAGCCCACGCAGATTAATTTTGAAAATCAGCTGGCCGCCGAATGGCTTCAGCAGGAAGCTCAGATACAGTCTGAAAAGGTGTTTATCCTGGAAGATGAGAGCCGCATGATCGGCGCTCGGCATTTGCCAGAGAAGATGTTCAATCGAATGCGAGAATCGAAAGTTCTGTGGATTGATGATCCGATCTCCAACCGTGTTGATCGCATTTTGAAAGAATATGTCGAGCTGCCTCTGCAAAAAAATCCAGAAGGCGACCGGGTTTTCGGAAAATTCAAAAGTGCCACACTGGCGATTCAGAAACGCTTGGGTGGGTTGCGTGCGCAAGAAGTTCTGAAGGACCTGCAAGACAGCGAAGATCTCTATCGCCGCGATCAAGATCTCTCTCCCAATCGTCAGTGGATCGAAAAACTTTTGCTTTATTATTACGATCCTCTCTATCTTAAAAGCCTCGATCGCCGGCAGGTGAAAGTGGCTTTCCGTGGCCCTTACAATGAGGCGCAAGAATTCCTTGCTGCAAATTCGAACACAAAATTTTAACGTCTATTCAATTCAAGCCAAGATTTTGAAAATTTCGCTGGTCAATCTGACAAGTCCGCCTGAGGATTGGCAGGAAAATTATTTTTTTCCTGCCGGTGATTTGCGCAGACTTCAATTCATCGCGACAATCATGAAAGGAGTGAGAAAATTCCAACCACGGCAGGGGGGATTATGGATCTTCATGGAACAGAAGACAAGTCGGCGTATCATATGCCACCGATGGGGCTCGAACATCTGACGAAGGCGCTGCCTCATTTGGTTTGGCTGGCCGATACAAAGGGAAAAATCGAATGGTGGAGTGATCGCTGGGAGGCGAGCACAGGGAAGTCCGAAGCCGATCTTTTAACCGAAGGCTGGCGGGCCGTCGTGCATCCGGATCACTGGCTGCGAGTCGAAAAAGATCTCGTGCAAGCCATCGAAAAAGGAGAAGAGTGGGAAGACTCGTTGTTGATCACGGACGGAAAAGGCGGATGGCGCTGGTATCTCTCAAAGGCCGTGCCGTTCAAAGATTCTTCCGGCCAGATCGAGCAATGGGTTGGAACCCACACCGACATCACCAATCACCGAAAACGTGAAGAAGAATTGAAGCTTCGTCACGAATCCGTCGAAGCCTCTTATCGTGTGAAAGCGGACTTATTGGTGAACATGAGCCGTGAAATCCGCACATCGATGAACACGATTCTGGGCTTTGCAAGCCTTCTGAAAGATTCCACCTTGAATGAAGCCGACCGCGAACAGCTGAACGACAAAATCGTCACGACAGGTGATCAGTTGCTGCAGATGATTGATGATATTCTCAATCTTTCGAAATTCGAGGACTCGCCAACACCGGTTGAAAAAGTTCGCTTCAATATCAGTGATATGGTTTTCGACGTGGTTCAGGCAATGAAGCCGGTGGCCGAGAAAAAAGACGTCAAGGTTCAGGTCTTTTTCAATACTTCGGTGCCCCAGCAAATTTTATCGGACCCGCATCGCATTCGTCAGATTATCACGCATCTGGTGGGAAATTCGGTCAAATACACCGAAGGTGGCGGCCGGATTCTGATTTTCCTCTCGCATGAAGAGCATAAAAGCATTGGCTCAAGCATTCGCATCGACGTGGAAGACACCGGTGTCGGCATTCCGCTCGAACAGCAGAGCCGGCTTTTTCAGCCCTTCGCACAGCTCAATGCGCCTCTGAATCGGGGCGCGAGTGGCAGCCGTTTGGGATTGGCACTTTCAGAAAGAATGGCCGCAAGTCTTGGCGGAAACCTTTCGCTTCGGGGAAGTGAAATTGGACAGGGCAGTTGCTTTTCACTGCTGATTCCGACGGGCGATATTTCGGATGTTCCGATGATCAAAGGCAAAAAAGTCGAGCCTTTTGCCTTGAAGTTCTTAAGCCAGTTCCGCAAAACCAAGCGCTTGGAAGATATCAAAGTTCTGTTGGCCGAAGATTCCGAGGACAATGAAACCCTGGTGCGTCTGTATTTGAAGAAAGAAGGCGCGCAGGTGACTTGTGCTCATAATGGTTTGGAGGCCTTGGATCTGGTTCGCAGCGAAGACTTTGATATCGTACTGATGGATATTCAGATGCCGCTGATGGACGGTCTCGAGGCGACAAGGCAACTTCGGCAAAAAGGATTTCAGAAGCCGATCTTGGCGCTGACGGCGCATGCTCTGAAAGGGGACGTGGAAAAATCCCTGAAGGCTGGATGTGACACGCACTTGACGAAACCAATTCAAGGCGAAGCCCTGATTCAAGAGATTCAAAAACGAGTTTTGCACTAAAACTAAAAAAGAGAGCTGACTTGCATCAGCTCTCTTTTTAATCCTGCATCAAACTGCAATTAACGGTTGGGAACCGTGGTGGTGGTGACCGAATTGAGATTCGGCGAAAGTGTCGCAGGCACTTGCATGCGACGGCTTTCATCAAGATCCGGTCTTTGCAGTTCAAAACGATCCGTTGTCGAAGAGCCCGTCATGCGGGATTCGTCATAAGGTGGATAGGTTTGATAGGTATCGAATATTCCAATATCCAAAACGCCTGGTTGAGGAGGAGCCGCTGATTCCTCCAGTTCCGACGGTGTCGGTGTCACAGGCGCCATCGTCTGAGCACGAGCCATCGTCCCCAGAGCGAGACATGCAAGCGGAATCCACAAACTGCGTTTCATAAGACCTCCTGTATTTACATTCGCGGATTCAAATTGAAAGTTCGAATCGCGGCGGCAAATCGCGGTGGCATGACATTGGCGACAACATCCAAAGTGTGACGAAGAAATCCTTCTTCCCGCACTTCGGGTTTCAATTGCTCGAAAGCTTGGGCCATCATCTGGGCCTCTTCCTGAGTGAACAGCTGTTGAGCAACGTTGAAGATACGGGTTTCTTCTTCGAAAATATGATGCTCGATAGCTGATTTCAGTTTTTCGGCAGCCGATTTCCATTCGCTATCAATGCGATCTTTGCTTTGCAGGCTTTTGAGCAGTGCCTCGGCCTCCATATGCTCTTCAAATCCGTGCAAGGCGATGTCCTTCGCTGAATCAATGGCTCGCAAAGAATTGTAGAACACAGACTCTTCGGCCCGCGCATGTGGGATCAGCTCGTCGTGGATCTGAAACACCAGTGTGTGGCGTCGCTCTTCATCAGCTTCTGTGAGCTGAACCAGTTCCGACAGCAGTTCTTTAATCTTGTCGTGGTCTGTTTTCAGGGCATCGTAAATCAACATAACGTCTCCTTTCGCAAAGGCGTTTCCACCCGAAAGGATTGCAAGATCAACTCCATGGCTGGCAGCCGAAAATGAAGGTTTTCAGCCCGCGGCTTGGGGCAATTTTGAACTGATTGTGTGAATTGCTAGGATGAGATTTTAAGCCGCCGTCCACCAAAGACGGATGGCAATGATCACCAGGAAGATCGCAAAGATCCGAGTTAAAGTTCCGCTCGCCAGCTCGACAGCGATGCGGGCTCCGAATAAGGCGCCAACAAACATTCCGCAGGCGATGAGGGCTCCGATTTTCACATGCTCCATGTTGATGAAGCCCTTGTTGTAATACTGCCAGACACCCAAAATACCGACGGGGAGTAAGAGGGCGACCAGTGAGGTTGCAGTCGCGGAATGTTGCGGATATTTGAAAAAGAAAATCAGCATCGGCACGATCAAAACCCCGCCGCCGATTCCAAAAAGACCTGAAGCTGTTCCGGCGAAGACGCCAATCAAAAGGGGAATCAGAATTTGCACAACACTCTCCCTGTTGATGAAAAGCATAGTCCCCAAATGGCCACCAGCCAAGAATTTTGCAGACCGACAGTCCAGGCAAATTTTCAAATGCGCACTGATCTTGCAGTCTTTCACTCGATAACCGCTTCAAAGGAGGTTTCCGATGAGTCCGTTTGAACTGATGCCCCTGCCATATCCCAAAGACGCCCTCTCGGCGGTGATTTCGCCTGCGACCGTCAGCGCCCACTATGATCAGCATCACAAAAACTACGTGCAAAAACTCAACGAGCTGGTGAAGGGAACGGCTTACGCCGAAATGAGCCTGGAAAACATCGTGCGCGAAACAGCTCACAAGGAAAATGAAAAATCGATCTTCAATAACGCCGCTCAGGTTTGGAATCACAATCTTTACTGGAAAAGTCTCAACCCGCGCAGCCAGGCCCGAAAGCCCGGAGGAAATCTGGCGCGCGCCATTGATCGCACTTTCGGAAATTACGAAGACTTCGCCCAGCAATGGCGGCAAGCGGGGATGGATCAATTCGGCAGTGGCTGGATTTGGCTTTGCAGTGATGCCTACGGGAAAGTGCAAATCACCCGCAGCGCCAACGCCCAAAATCCACTGACCATGGAGCTCAAACCTTTACTGACCTTAGACGTTTGGGAGCACGCTTACTATCTGGATTTTCAAAGCCATCGCAGCGATTACCTGGAAGAGACCATCGCCAAGCTGCTCAACTGGGATTTCGCCGAAGAGCAGTACGAAGAAGTTTAGTTTTGATATCCGCGCGGATCTTGAAGGGTCTGCTCGGAAATCCACTTCATCATCCGGTTGATTTCGCGCTGACAAGCCGGCATCGACTCAGGAGCGTCGATTTCAACCACTCCCAGTGGGCTTAGCCACTGATAGTTGGGAACAAGGTAAAACTCTTCCGTCTCGTGCTCGCCCACACTTTGAAAGCCAACGCCGATGCGTTCCGCCTGCAGGCCAAAGCGGAAAGAGGTGTGAGCATCCAAAGCGCGCTGACAAACCAACTTCACCCAATCTGGCAGCAAAGCCGAGTCATGTGAAATCTGCTCGAAGGACTCTTGCTCGCCCTCTAAAATGCCGGCGTACCACTGGCGGTTGAAGACGACATTTTTGGAATGTACATCCCAGACCGGATCGATATTCGGATTGAGCGAAGTCGGCAGAGCCAAGCGAGGAGCCTCGGTTTGAAGAATCACGTCCAAAGGTTTCTGATCAAATTCTTTGGAGAAAATAAATCCGACCAAGGTACGAACGCGGGGGCTATTCATATCCACGCCCGCCGAAGTTCGCTCGGGCGCCATCAAGGCATACAAAACTTCGTGAAACAACAAAGCCGCCTGGTTGCGAGCGTCCATCTGATCCCAGGTGCCTTTGTGGATTTGCACGGTCTGATTCACGCGGAAGGCGGCCTGCACCAATTGATCGCGGGGAATCGTCAAGTTCGGGCCTTCATCTTCCACATCACGCAAAATAAACTGAACCCATTTCCAGTTCAGTTCCTGCATCGACGACAGCAGCGCAATCGCCAGGACTTTGTTCTTTTTGTAGATCTGATTCAGTTTCGAAGCGAGGTAGGCCTTCGGCAAAGTTTCAAAAACCTGATTTTGCAGACGATCCAGTTCGGTTTTAAAGAACTGGCTAGGAACGGGCTGCAAAACTTCGATATCGTTTTCAGAGCCCGCTTCCACCAAATCCAAAAGGTGCAGACCTTGCTCGGATTTCACAGCGTCGCCGCCGTTGCCTTCGCGCCAAGCATGGGCACTCAAAGAAAATTGACAGATCAGAAGCAGACAGAGGCAGGCAAGTTTTGTCGTCATCAGTTCTCTCTTTCCTTTAGTCTTTCTGAGGAGGAATTGGGAAAAGTCCAATATTCAAGTGGTACACCGAGGACTGATCCTTGGTGTCTTCCAAAAACTCGGCGAGCTCGCGGCGAAATTTGCGGATCTTTTTTTTCGCATCCTGAATCTTCCCAGGCGAAGTCGCGACTGCAATCGTCGAATGATCGCGCTGATCGATCGACACCTTTTGGATCGCTTCTTTGGAAAGTTCCAGGATTTGAATTTGATAGTTGCGATGTGCACGGCTGGTGAGATTGTCGCCCAAAACGTGAGTCGAAAATCCGTCGGAAATATCTTTCCATTTTCCGTCGGCGGTGATTTCCAAAAGTCCGATGCGCTTCAGGCGCTCGACGGCCATGGCGATGATCTCTTGAGGTTGGTGCAGGTGTTCGGAAATCCAAGAGAGGCTGGGCTGAAATTTCGGATGCTTCATGATCTCTAAAATCGCATAGTGCTGCCACTCGGAGATCAAGGTGATCTGATCCATGCGCACCTGATAGCAGTCATCCATCGGAATTTCGTCGGCTACCGCTTTCGACTTTTGGTAGGGGGCACGGATGTGTTTTTTGAAAATATCGATCTGTTTACTGGCGAGTCCCAGTTTCTGGCCCAGACTTTCCACCAGAGGCGCGCTCAGCGGACGTTGGCCTTTGAGGATTTTCGACAAACGAGAGCTATCGATTTCCAGATGTTTCGAGAACGCACGCAGACCGTATTTCGGATTTTTTTGAATCCGAGAATCCAGCTCTTTCTTCAAGTGCTCGCGAAAGTCCCGTTGTTTTTCTAGCGACATAACCTGTCTATGAACCATACCGGGCCTAGCCGAATCAAGCGTGGCTTCGGTCAGGCCCTGGCCTCAAAGCGACAGCGTCAAAAGGAAATCTTGAGGTTGGAAAAGAGTCTGATCGAAAATTCGACAAAACGCGCCACATTCGCCAAGCTCAATTCCCATCTGTGATTGGTTTCAGAGGAGAAATCCCGGAATGAGACGGGGCCTTCTCAGAATGAGAATCAACATGACAGTGTCCATTTTCTATTGAGGCATGAGCTCACTCGACCGAAAAGATAGGAGAGCAGGGGGACGTCACTTGTCGGCATTGAAGCGGCCAAATCTAAATCTGGTGTGGGGGGATATTCCCTCTTGGGCTTATTCAGCTACCGGCTCGATCCTTGAATCCCTGAAAAAAGTGGACCCTGAAACTCTCTACCACTGCTTGCGTGTGGGCGAGTATTCGAGACTGTTAGCAAAGGCCGCGGGCCTTTCTGAGTACCAACAAAAAATCGCCGAGTTTTCAGGAATCCTGCACGACGTGGGTAAAATGGGTGTGCCTTTGGAGGTCACTCACAAACCTGGCAAGCTCGACGATCACGAATATGAAATGATGAAATCGCATCCGGTCTACAGTGAAGAAATCGTAGCTCCGTTGGGCATTCACGAATTCTTCCGCCAAGTGATTCCAGCCGTGCGCGGTCACCACGAGCGTGTTGATGGCAAGGGCTATCCGGACAAGCTGTCAGGCGAAGAGATCCCAGTCGTATCACGCGTAATTTTGATCGTGGACACACTGGACGCAATGAAAGAAACCCGCGCGTACCGCCAGGGATTGCCGATTGAGCGCATCTACAAAGAAATCGAAAAGTTCGCCGGCACACAATTCGACCCAGCGCTGGCGAGAATTTTCCTGGAAAGTCACAAGCACTGGGAAAAAGAGAAGCCTGATCAAGAGACGATTACGCAACTGATTAAGAAGGTTGCTTAGTACCTTTATCCCTCAATCCATCGACATCATGAGGCCCGATTGCATGGATGCATGCACTTCGTATCGAAGAAGCAGCCTATTTAACTCTGTTCGTGCTCTCAAAAATCTTATCCGCCGAAGTCGCAACAAACCCCTGATAGTATTTCCCGTTCGGAAGCTTGTACCGCTTCGCAAACTCATAATAACAACCCGGAATGTTGAAAGTGCCATCGCTAAATGGAACCGGAATTTCCTTCGCCATCGTCGAGCTCTGTTCGAGGAATTGTTCCGGAGTCCCTTTGATCTCGCCGCCCGATTTGTTCAGTTGATAGCCGTTTTTTTCGATCATTCGGTTGAGCGTTGGCAGGTCGTTGTATTTCTTCAAAGCATTCACATTCACAGTGAAGTGGTTCGGACGGAATCCGTAAGCGGCCACCCAACTGGCGTATTCGCTTTCTTCCGCCAGCTTGCTGTACAGGGCGTAGCTCATCTCCCAAGGTCTTCCCGACATCGAAAATTTTTCAGAGTCGATGGCTGATTGGGGGATCTTGTCGATCAGGCTGTTCATGGTGTCGCGGATAAAAGGCGAAACTTTTTCCAGCTCGAGCTCGCTGATAAAGATCTTGGGTAGGTTGAGGTCGGCATGCTCCCAGTGTTTCGCGTAAAGCTTCTTTTCTTTAAAAAAGTATTCATCTTTGGCCGTGTAGCCGTATTGTTCAAAGACCTTTGCTAGGGACTTAATGCCGAGGCGGGGGTGATTGAAGGTACGCAAAGCAATATGGTCGTTTAGGACGGTTTCGCCCTCCTGGGTGAGCAGATCGTAGATCCGGCGGGCACCAGGATTCAGATCGCAGTAATCAACCCACATGGAATTCAGTAGCGCTTGCAGCTTTGTTGTATCGCCCATCGTTCGACTCCTCTTTCAGCAGATCTCAAACTCTTAACATGCCGGGCTTTGTGATGTCTTCACTGCAAAGCATTGCAATTGACTAAAAACTCTAAATTGCATAGATCCGAAGAATGAAATTAAGTGCCCAATACCTTTGCCTTTTCGCCTGTTTTTTCAGCACCTTTGCCGCGTGGTCCAACGAAGACTCTCAGCTCAATTTAAAGCTGGAAAATCCGACGCTTGAGATCTCTACGCGTGTGGTGAAAACCACCGGCGAACTCAAGTTCGAAGGCACCAAGTACCAAAGCTCGATTCCCGGTAATTCCAAACTGGATCAAAGTCTTTCGGCATCAGCGCATCTGAAAGTTGGAATCGACAAAGGCATCAGCCGCAGTCTTTTGGATTTCACCGGCGAAAAATACATCGACTGGGGCACGTCCGAGTTTTCCGTTCGCGAATTTTATACGAGCATTGTTCTGAACGATGAAAAGACTCAGGGGAGCTTGGGTCGTAAAATCGAGTTTTGGTCGCAAGGGGATGCGGACTGGCACTTGGATCTTTGGCAGCCCAATCAAACTTTCGATGGACTGCGACCGGACCAACAAGGTCTGACAGGTCTTTTCTTTCGCCACCGCCAAGAGCAAATCGAAGTTCTCGCTTATGGCTCGCCGATTTTTATTCCAACCATGGGACCTGAAATCAAAAACGATGACGGAAATCTCAGCGCCGAAAGTCGTTGGTACCGCTCGCCTTCATCAACTTTCATGCTGTTCAATAAGCAGCGCCGAATCGTCTACAAGCTGAATATGCCGGACTTGGAAGAGCTGGTGCGAAAACCAGGCGCGGGGGCTCGGGTTGTGATCGGCGGACGCACATCCGAAGGTCCATGGGCTGCGGCCGGATATGCCTACAAGCCGATGAATAAACTTTTGGTAAAATACGATAAAAAACTGACCTCCAGCGAAGAGGGCGAAGACACGGGATCGGCCCCGCTGTATCCGGTCGTTGGCTACCACTCGCTCTTCAGTGCGGATCTTGGTTACAAATTTGCGCGCTCGATGCTCTCGGTCTCTTACCTGACGGATCAGCCCCAGGAAGTCGAGCAAGCGTCGGATGATCCGAATATCATTCAACGGGCTTCGCCGGCTCGCGCTTACACCGCACATGCCGACACAGAAGTGGATGTCGGAGTTCTCAACAATCCGCTGGGCTTGAGTGTTTCTTATCTTCGCGTCGATGGCGGGGACTATGGCGACTACGATGCTCAGAACCACTATCAAGGCGCTGTCTTCAAGCAGCGTTTTCAGTTCACGCATGCGGCTCAGGTTCAGGCCGAAGTTCGCACCGATATTAGAAATAAAAAACTGGTCTCTCGCTTGAAGTATTTGCGCGAATTCGATCAGCGCGGTCTAATCACAAGTGGGGAAGTGACTTACTTCCCGGTCTCTTCCATGGGTTTGACCGTGGGAGCTGATGTTCTGGGTGTGGATAAAGGTGATTCGACAAATACGGAAGAAGGCTTCTTGAACGAGTTCCGGGCCAACGACCGAGTTTATGCGGGGTTGAGCTATGTTTTCTAAGCGTTGCTTGAAACTGTCCTGTCTGGCGTTGATTTTTCTCGGCACGGCCGGTTGCGATCTGCCGCTGAATGAAAATCCACCAGAAGCCAAACCCATCGAAGTTTCCTTGGGCGAAGCGACGGGCTGCTTGTCCAAAGTGATCCCGGTCGCTGGCCGCTATTTTAGTGGTGAAGCTCAGAATGTCGAAGTGGAAGCCACTTGGAACTGCATGGCCACTGCGGTCAGCACTTTCGAGCAATCCGTTCAGGGCCGTTACGAGGACCGCTTCACCGATCGCGAGGTCGCTCACTTTATCGAGCAGTACTTCGTCGAAGATGGGACCCGCCTTCCAGATGCACTGACGCTTGAAATTTTCCGCATCAAGCAACTTTTCGTTGGTGGTGGATTGTATTCCATCACCCGCACAGAAATGAAAAACCTGACCACGGTGATTTACGAGCTTAAGCGAATCACCTTGCGCCTGAATCCATATATGAAGGTCCTTAGCTTCAACTGGAAGCCCGAGGCGACGGCGCAATTGGATCGCGAGCATTTCGAAGGCGCCAATCAAGAAATCCAGCAGGCCGCCAAAGACCTGGCGATTTTGATCGAGAAAAATGGTCTTCCTTATCGCTTTGAAAATGTCACCAAGCTGCTGCATCAGTTCCAGTCTTTTGCCGATGCCAGCTGGGGATGGATCGACGACGTCGATAAGACCATGCCACTGGTGCAGAAGCTGAAGAAGGCTTTGGCTGGCGGATCTGAAGACGAGATCGCGCCGAACGAGTGGCGCCGATTCGCTCTCTTGGGCGGGCGCGGTTACATTCAGTATTTGCGTTATCACTACTTCATCAAATCGCAAGACTTCACCAAAAACGGTGATCAGCTCAGTTATTTTTTCCTGACATCGATTTCGGATTTGTTCTCGTACTTGGGCGATATGGTGGATGGCAAGCCGGGACAGATGCTAACTCGGGTCGAGCTTTTGGAAATGCTCGAGGCCATGTCCAGTCTTGCCCCCAAGCTGAAGGTTTCCGATGAGCTGATTCTTGAAATCATGCGTATCAAAGTTGTCTTCTTCGGTGGGCGCGAAGATTTCTTTGTAAAAGCTGATTTTGACCGGGCTCAAGGCAAATTGGATTCCTTCCGAATTCTGACGGAAAAATTTTTGAAGTATTCCGAAGTATACGGTTTGGACTGGAAGCCGGACACCTTGCCACCCGCAGATGTGCAACCTCACTTTGATCAGGCCGAACAAACGCTGATTCAGGTCGGCCAAAATCTGGGCGAGAACATGGAAGATCGCTACGATCTTCAAAATCTGGTTCACCTGGCCGAAGAGATTGACAAGCTTTACCCATCGACCAACCCGAATAAAGAATCTCTGTTTGTGACTTTGCAAAAGTTCATGCCGCTGGTGATTTCAGTGAAGAATATTCTCTTCAGTGACTATCCAAGTTCGGCGGTTGGGGTGGCGCACTCGTCATTGCCATCACGTGATCAGTGGAAGGATTTCCTAGCTTTTGCAGCGAAGATTTATTCGCGTTACATGTCTTACGAATACTTCGTCAAAGGGCATTCGCCGACAAAGGGTTATGGCCTGCGCGGATTTGGTGATCTGGTCAATAAGACACTTGGCATGGTGGATGAGCTGATTGATCGCAAGCAGATCAACGCCATCAGCTTGATTGAACT
This sequence comes from uncultured Bdellovibrio sp., assembly GCA_966211485.1. Classification (GTDB taxonomy): domain Bacteria; phylum Bdellovibrionota; class Bdellovibrionia; order Bdellovibrionales; family Bdellovibrionaceae; genus 21-14-0-10-47-8. Next base: position 2,595 of record CBIHPB010000006.1, on the reverse strand, counting down.
CAATCGCGTCTGGGATGCGGCCATCAAGGCCGAGTTTTTGCCTGCCAAAGTCAGCCTTCAAACTTTGGATGCGACAACCAAGATCGTGCTGCAGAAAGCATTGCTGTCACCCGAAGATCGTCTGGCCGGAAATATCCCAGATGGACTGACGAAAGTAGCAACAAAAACTCTGACCTCTGAATTTGCGATCTGGCTGAAGAACGAAGAATTTTTGGATGATATCGTTTACGCCGGCGTGCCCGCGAATACAGGAAAATCAGCTGCTGATATTTTGTCTGATCTGTCATCAGCTCAGCAGGGTGTGACCGGTTATCAAGAGCTTCAGATGATTTTCACAAGTCCCCTGGCGCTGTCATTTGATAGCATGGGCCGAATTGCGTTCTCGAAGCCTTCTAAAAACTATCTACGAAAAACTGCAGATATGATGAACCTGATTCGCGCAGCAGTGCGGTTGGCGACTCGTGCTTACGGAACTGATCTCGCTCGCATCCGAAATTATGATGGTCTGACCTTGGACGAAACCAATGCTTTGTATACCGATGTGAAGCCGCTTGTGAACGAGCTGAATCTGATCCATCCGGACAACAAGGAATTTGCGACCAGCCGATTCCGTGATGCGAATTTGTTCACGCCACTGGCCAATGGCGATTCGCTGGCCAGCTTCCGCGAGATTCATCAGCTGTTTATGATGATTCTTTCAGGCCTGAAGGTTGATTCCCTGATGTACGATGTGATGGTTGCGACGGGCTCGCCCAATCAGGGATCGCAGGGACCCATTTGTGCCGTTGATAAGCATGGGTCGGATTACAGCGATGATTGGACGACAAATCTTCGCTGCGTGATCGATTTCTATCGGCGCGAAATGCAATATGCCTTTTCTTCGATGCCTCAGTTTATGCTGGATCAGATGATGATGGATAGCACTCGCTATGAAGCGATGTTTATGAATCTGCTCAAGTCCGCAGGGCACAAGGAAACGGGAAATAACATCGTTCATATTGGTGATTTGGCTTTGGTGCCGCATGTGTCTCAGTATATTGAAGGCGTTTTCCAGATTTACGATTTGGATGGCAACGGGATTTTAATCACGACCGAGGCGATGGCCGCATATCCGACTTACAAAGAAACGCTTCGTCAGGTCAGCGGGCTGTCTTCTGAGAAAGATTTGCGTGGACTGTTTTCCTACATGCTAAAAAATGGGAAACCTCCGCAGACGTTTGCGGAGAAGCTGTCTTACAAAGCTTGGTGCCAGCGACAAGAATCATCTTGGAATTTGACAGCCAATCGCGAGCGCTTGGCTCAGATCTTGGGCTTTATCGCCGAAGAAATGGAAAAGCAGCGCGAGTCAGGAACTGAACCTGGATTGGGTATTGGCAGCGGAACTGGCACCGGCAGTGGCGACACAGGCACAGGTGCTGGTAACGGAACGGGCACAAGCAATGGAGCTGGCGATTCAGGAACGGGAGCTGGAGCCGGAACCGGTGATGGTTCGGGGGCTGGAACGGATCCGGGTGCTGGTGTGATTGTCGGACCTTAATCAGGTCCGACTGAGAATTTCTTTTCTTCTTAGAACTTATTTTTCCACATCATGGATTCAACCGGCACATTGGTGCGCTGGTTGTATTTCGCTGAAGCCTTTTGATTGTAAGGTGTCAGCAAATCGCCCTGAACTTGGAAGTAAATCAATTGTCCGATTGGCATTCCGGCATAAACGCGCACGGGTTGCTTCACAGAAATTTCCAAAGTCCAATAGTTGCAGAATCCGACGTCGCCTTTGCCGGCAGTTGCGTGGATGTCGATTCCCAAACGGCCGACGCTGGATTTTCCCTCGAGAAAAGGGACGTGTTCCAAAGTCTCTGTGTACTCTTCCGTCACGCCCAAATAGAAAACGTGCGGCTCGAGAACATAGCCTTCTGGTGGAATTTCAAAAGTTTGAATGGTGTTGTGCTTGCGGGCATCAAGAACTTTATCGCTGTAGATCGCGAGAGTTTTTCCGAGATGCACATCGTAGGAATTGGATCCAAGGCATTCACGACGAAAAGGCTCTACTTTGATAGAGCCTTTTTCGACGAAACCTAGAATTTCTTTGTCCGTGAGAATCACAGGTGGACCGCTTCTGAGAGAGGTAACCGCTTGGGGCGATTACTTAGTCTCGCGGTGAAGAGTGTGCTTCTTCATGTTTGGATTGTATTTCTTCTTTTCCAAACGGCCTGGAGTTTTCGTTTTGTTTTTAGTCGTTGTGTAACGAGAAACAGGCACTCCAGCAGCTTTGGCTTCTGTGCATTCCAGAGTAATAATCAGACGACCTTTTTTCTTTGCCATGAGTCACATCCTCAAAGTTGTTGAAGGGAGTGGTATGGAATAGCAAAACAAAGATGAAAACTCAATAGGACAGTCTCGAAAAATGGGGCTCCCAAAGACGGAAATACGAGGTTTTGCATGAAAACGCTGATTTTATCACTTTTGACCCTGATTTCCCTGCAAGTGAAGGCGCAAACGGTGCCTGTTGATGCCATTTTGAAGGGCGGGACGGAAGAGGTCAGTTTGAATGATGCCTTGTCCACAGTAAAGCCCGGCCAAGTGGTGGTTTTGGGC